>JBDGSW010000030.1:0-15768 GCA_042217345.1 Haloarculaceae archaeon | reverse complement strand
CCGCGCCGAGGACGAGAAGTTCGGCGTCGTCGGCGCGCTGGGCGAACTCGTCGATCGGGAGGGGATCGACGACGACCTGCTGGTGATCGCCGGGGACAACCTGATCGGGTTCGACCTGAGCGAGTTCGTCGACGCCTTCGCGGCCACCGACGGCCCCACCATCGCAGCCTACGACGTCGGCGACCTCGAACGGGCGACCCAGTACGGCGTCATCGACGTCGAGGACGACCGCGTCGTCGCGTTCGAGGAGAAACCCGACGAACCGGCGAGCACGCTGGTCTCGATCGCCTGCTACGCGTTCCCGGCCGCGACCGTCGGCCTGTTCGACACGTACCTGGCGGGCGAGAACAACCCCGACGAGCCGGGCTGGTTCGTCCAGTGGCTGATCGAGCGCGAACCGGTCTTCGCCTTCCCGTTCGACGGTGCCTGGTTCGACATCGGGACGCCCGACGGGTACCTCGACGCCGTCTCCTGGTATCTCGACGGCGGGACGCTCGTCCACCCGGACGCCGAGGTGCGCAACTCCACCCTGGGCGAGAACGTCCACGTCATGGCGGGAGCGACCGTCGTCGACTCGACGATCGAACGATCGGTCATCTTCCCCGACGCGACGCTGACCTCCTGCCGGATCATTTCCTCGCTGATCGACGAAGAGACGGAACTCGAGGACGTCAGCCTTTCGAACGCCCAGATCGGCGCGCACACGTCGCTGACCCAGACGCAGACGCCGCCGGAGGACTGGGTCTGGGAGCAGTATCGCGACTCCCAGTGAACACCCGAACCCGCTGGCACCTCATCGCAACGCCGACGTGGTGACGCCCGCCAGCCGGTCGGCCACGCCGGGAGCCAACGCGTCGGCGGTGACGCGCCAGGCCCAGTTGTCCCCCGCCGTCCCCGGGTCGTTCAGCCGCGCCTCGCTTCCCAGTTCCAGCAGGTCCGGGACGGTCGTCATCGCCAGCGTCGCCTCGGAGTGCCACACTGCCTCGAGCAAGTCCCAGGCGACGGCCTCGGCGTCGGTCGCCAGTGCGTACTCCAGACAGGCCCGTTGCTCGTCGTCGAGGTGCCGGTAGTATCCGACCGCCGTTTCGGTATCGTGGGTCGAGGTGTAGGCGATACACCCATCGGGGTAGCACGTCGGTTTGTGCCGGTGGCGCTCGGCACACCAGTCGGCGTAGTGGGGCACGCGCATCCCCGGGAAGTCGAACCGATCGCGGAGCGCGACCAGGTTTTCGTCCAGGAAGCCCAGATCCTCGACGACGAAGGGTAACTCGCCCAGCCGGTCGCGGGCGACCTCGAAGAAGTCCGCTCCCGGCCCCGCCTGCCAGTCACCGGCGGTCGGATCGGCTGCCTCGGCCGAAATGGCCCAGTACTCGTCGAACGCTTTGAAGTGGTCGATCCGAGCGACGTCGACCAGTGCGAGGAGGCGCTCGATGCGTTCGAGCCACCAGTCGTAGTCCCTGGCCGCCAGCGCCGCCCAGTCGTAGACCGGGTTGCCCCACCGTTGGCCGTCGTCGCCGGGGTTGGGCGGCACGCCCGCGACCGTGGCCGGGGTGCCGTCCGCGGCCAGGTCGAACAGATCCGGATTGGCCCAGACGTCTGCCGAGTCCGCCGCGACGTAGATCGGCAGGTCGCCCATCAGGTCGATCCCGTGCTCGGCGGCCCGAGCCCGCAGCGCCGTCCACTGGTCGTCGAACACCCACTGGACGAAGGCGTGGTAGTCGATCCGGTCGGCGTGTGTCTCGCGGGCGGCCGCCAGGGCCGCCGACTCCCGGTCCCGGAGGTCGGCGGGCCAGTCGGTCCAGGGGGCGTCGCCGTGGGCGTCCTTCAGCGCGGCGTACAGCGCGTAGTCGGCCAGCCACGCCGACTCCCGCTCGCGGAACGCCGCCAGGGCCTCACGGGCGTCGGGATCGGCCGCTGCCTGGAACCCCTCGTAGGCGTCCCACAGCCGGTCGCGGGTGAACGCCGCCACCGCGTCGTACCGGACCGCCTCCGGGTCGCCGGGCGGGTCCGAGAGGGCACCGCCGTCGAGCCACCCCCGATCGACCAGGGCCGTGAGGTCGATCAGGAGGGGGTTGCCGGCGAACGCGGAGGGGGAGGCGTACGGCGAGTGATCGTGGACGTCGACGGTCGGGCCGAGCGGACAGAACTGCCACAGCGACTGCTCGGCCCGGTCGAGAAAGGCGAGGAACGTCCGGGCGCCAGCACCCAGGTCACCGATCCCGTGGGGGCCTGGCAGCGAGGTGAGGTGCAGGAACACGCCGCTTTGACGGGCGAAGGTCATGCCCCCCGTTCGCGCCCGGCAGTAAAGAAGGTCCTGGGCGCCGGGGCTTCGCCGGAGCGAAAGGTGAAGTGGGGGCTCATCCAACGGTGGGACACGAATGGTACCGAGGGTCCTGATGCTGGGCTGGGGGTTCCCGCCGAACGTCAGCGGCGGCCTGGACACGGCTGTGGGCGAACTCTTCGAGCAGTTCCAGGCTCGCGAGGACGTCGCGATCGAGCTGGTATTGCCCGCCGAGTACGCGCCCGACCGGGAGGGCATCCACGGCGTCCCCACCGGCGAGGGCGACGTCGCCGACCGGATCAACCGTCTGACCGAGGAGTTCGTCGCCCACGCTGCCGACGCCGCCATCGTCCACACGCACGACTGGTTCGGCTACGGCCCCGGCTCACGGGCCCGCCGGACCCAGGACGTCTCGTGGGTGAGTACGTTCCACTCGCTGACGACCGATCGCAACCGCAATCCGCCCGAGCGGGAAGTCCAGACCGAACAGCGCATCGTCGACGGCGCCGACCACCTGATCGCCGTCAGCGAGTACGTCCGCCGGGACCTGCGGGCGAACTACGACGGCGACGCCCGGGTGATCCACAACGGCTTCTCGTCGGTCGAGCCCACCGGCCGGGACGTCAAAGCGGAACTGGCCATCGACGGCGACATGCTGTTTTTCGTCGGCCGGCACACCCACCAGAAGGGGATCGAACACCTCGTCTACGCGATGGATCGCTTCGACCCCGGCGAGGTGACGCTGGTCGTCGGCGGGACGGGCCATCTGACCGACCGACTGCAACGGTTCGTCGACCTTCTCGACGTCGAAGAGCACGTCGCGTTCGTCGGCTACGTCCCCGAGGCGGAGCTGGGCGATTACTACGCCAGTGCCGACGCCTTCGTCTCGCCGTCGCTGTCGGAACCCTTCGGCATCACGATCGTCGAGGCGCTGTCGGTCGGGACGCCCGTGGTCGCCTGCGAGTCCGGGGCCAGCGAGGTCCTGCCCGAGGGCTGCATCGTCGAGGTCGGGCCCGACTCCCGGTCGATCGCCCGCGGGATCCGCCAGGCGCTGGCGGCCGGCTCGCCACCAGACTACGAGGAACGCACCTGGGCGACCGTCGCCGACGAACACGTCGCCTTCTACGAGGAGATCACGGGCGAGTGACGCCGGCGGTGGGGCCCGCTACGGATGACTCACCGCAGAAGGCGCACGTCCGTCGCGGGTTCGGGGTGGACGACGCGGAACCCGTCGGCCGTCGGGTTGACGCCGAGCGAATCGCTCCTCGATCGCGCCGACGCGTACGGACTGTCGTCGGGGACACCCTCGTAGGGACCGCCATCGGCACCCGCTTCGGATCCCGTTGCGGTTGCTCCGTCGTAGGGACTGTCGTCGCTGACGCCCTCGTAAGGGCCACCGCCGGTGTCTTCGCCCGCTGTCTCCGGCGGCAGATAGACCCGCTCGCCGCCGGGCGACCGGATGACCACGGCGGCCTCGACCGTCCCGCTGACGGCGACGACCGTCCGCTCGTCGGTGATTTCCGTGCTGACGGTGACGCCCCCGTCGCCCGGCCCAGTCGCTGCCATGGCGTCACGAGCGGTCAGGACGGACTTAAGCGTTCGGCCCGGGGCTGGCCCCTCTCCGGCAGTGGCGTTCCGCATCGACCCCCACCGCAAGGACAAAGGTGCCAGTCATGTTCGTTGGAGGCATCATGCACCATCCAGGCCCGCCCCGATTCGTCGCGGCGGGCGACACCGTGGAACTCGCACCGCGCGATCCGGACCCCACCGGGACCTACGCGTGGCGACTGACGACCACGCCCGACGGCTCGCAGGCCTCGCTGGGCGAAGAGCCGGTCGAGCACCTCCGGCCGGACGTCCCCGGGACCTACGTCGCGCGACTGTCGGCCCCCGACGGCGAACACGACCTGACGGTCCGGGCGTTCCCGGGCGCACTCGGGAGCGAGTCCGGCGGCCGGTCGGGAGCGTCCGCGGGCCGGAGCGGCGAGTCGGGACCCGGCCGCCCGGGCGGAATCAGCGGTGGGTCGGGCAGCGCGCGTGGCGACCCGACCGGCGACGGCGGCCGGCCGCGCGTACGACTGCACCCGACGATCGAGGACGGGACGGCCGTCGTCCGCGCCGAGGCGCTCCCCCATCCCGACAGTGCCGAGACGCCCGCGGACCTGGACGTCGAGTTCTTGCTCGACGACCGGGACGCGCCGGCCGGGGACGCGGCGACAGTCGAGGGCGCGACGCTTCGGCTGCCGACCGTTGCGGTCGACGAGCGGGTCCGCGTTCACGCCGTCGCCGTCGGCGAAGACGGGTTCAGCGTGCCCGACGCGGTCGCCTTCGAGCGCGCGGCGCCGGGGGGCGACCTCGCTGTCAGTCACCTCCACGATCCGCCGGGCTGGGCCACTGATAGCGTCATCTACGAGATCTACGTCCGGACCTTTCCCGGCCAGAGCGGCACCGACGCGGGGGAGTCGGTGTTCGACGCGATACGGGAGCGACTCGACTACATCGACTCGCTGGGCGTCGACACGCTCTGGCTGACGCCCGTCCTGGAGAACGACCACGCCGACCACGGCTACAACATCACGGACTTCTTTTCGATCGCCGAGGACCTCGGGACGCGGGCGGACTACGAGCGCCTGATCGACGCCGCCCACGACCGGGACATCAGGGTGTTGTTCGACCTCGTCTGCAACCACTCGGCGCGGGACCACCCGCACTTCCGGGCCGCGGTGGCCGATCCGGACAGCCCCTACCGCGAGTGGTACGAGTGGCGCGGGCCGACCGAACCCGAGACGTACTTCGAGTGGGAGTACATCGCCAACTTCGACTTCACGCACCTGCCGGTCCGCCGGCACCTGCTGGATGCAATCGATCAGTGGGCGCCGCTGGTCGACGGCTTCCGGATCGACATGGCCTGGGCAGTCCCGAACAACTTCTGGCGGGAGGTCCACGATCGGGTGAAATCGATCGACGACGCGTTCCTGCTGCTCGACGAGACCATCCCGTACATCCCCGAGTTCCAGGGCGGCTGTTTCGACACGCACTTCGACTCGACGACTTACGCGGCGCTCCGCCGCGTCGGCAACGGCGCCCCGGCCACGGCGATTCTCGCGGCGATCGATCAACGGGCGCGGGTCGGCTTCCCGCCCCACGCCGGGTTCATGCTCTACGCGGAGAACCACGACGAGACGCGCTACCTGGTCGAGTGTGGCCGCCCCGCTGCCGAGGCCGCAGCCGGGGCGCTGTTCACCCTGCCCGGGTCGCCGATGGTCTACGCCGGCCAGGAGTTCGGCCAACTGGGCAAGCGGGACCCGCTGGCCTGGGCCGACGCCGACGAGGACCTTCGGGCGTGGTACCGGACGCTTTCCGAGACACGCCGCGAAGAGCCGGCGCTTGCGAGCGGCGCCGACTGTCGACGCCTCGCGTGTGCCGTCCGCGACGGGGACCCGGATCGAGTCGTCGCGTTCGCCCGCGTCGCCGAGGGGACGGCCGTCGCGGTCGTCCTCCACTTCGGCGAGGGGACTGCGCGGGTGGCCGTCCCGGCGGCCAAGGGCACCCGGGACGCAGTCTCGGGGGCCGACGTCGACGGTGGGGACGGGACGGTGACCGTCGACAGCGCCGTGGTCGTGCCCGCGGACCTGGCCGCGATCGGCGAGTGAGGGCGACCGGTCCCGACGGCGATCGTTTGCGAGCGGACCTGACAAGCGCCACGAACGTCGACCCCCCTTCCCGATGGTGGTAGATTTATCCGCCGGCCCGCGTTTGAGATAGGCATGCGATTGACGACCGCGCTCAACGAGTACAAGCGGTCACGCGGTGAGCGCTTTCCGGAGGAGAGCCGGACGGTCGCGGGTGCCTTCTCGGGGTTCGAGGATCGGCTGGTTCACGTCCGCCCGGACGGCTCGCTACGGGACTACACGTCGCCGCTCGCGGGCCTGTACGGTGTCGACCGCTCGCGACTGGGCATCGAGACGCCCGAGGGCATCGCCTGGTTCGGCGACCTCGACACGATCCGCCAGCACTACTACCGGGACACGCGACTGGTCGAAACCGAGTACGACGCCGGATCCTACACCATCCACCAGTACGACCTGACGCTGGGACGGGCCCACGTCACGCACGTCGAGTTGCGGGGCTCGATTCCGGCCGAGGCCCACCTGGTCGCGTTCCTCACGATGGCTCCCGAGGACAAGGAGGGGGGCGTCGGGGCGTTGATCCACAACGACGGCGGCCCGGACGGGACCCAGGCCCTGGAGGTTTACCACCGCCGGGAACACGACTACCTGGCGGCCTCGACGGGGCTGGCTTCGGTGCGCGGTCAGCGCCCCGAGCGCTTCGAGGAAATCGTCGACGACGCCCCGGTGGAGTTCCCCCGCGGCTCGGTTACGCGAGCCTACGACCAGACGCGACTCAGCGGCGACTTCCTCGTCAGTGCGCCGCTCGAACAGGTGGGGCCTGGTGCCCGGACGTCCCTGGTCAGCCAACTGTCCGATCACGCCGAGATCGACCGCGGGACGGCACTGGCGGACCTGCGGACCTGCGCGCTGGAGCACGACAGCGCCGACAGCCTGCGGGCGGCCGCGAGGGACCGCACCGTCGTGAACGTCCCGCCGTCGATCCCCCGGTCGGAACTCGTCCGGACGGACATGCGGGTGCTGGATCTCCTGGAGGCCCGATCCGGGGGCCACATCGCCGCCCCGGAGTTCGACTCCTTTTTCGCCAACTCCGGCGGGTACGGCTACGTCTGGTTTCGCGACGACGCCGAGATCGCCACCCACCTGCTGGCGGCCGGCGACCGTCTGGGACTCGACGTCACGGGGGCCCTCGAACGCAGCGCCCGGTTTCACTGTCGCCAGCAGCTCCCGGACGGCACCTGGCCCCACCGGGTCTGGGCCTCCGACGGCTCGCTGGCTCCGGGGTGGGCCAACGCGAACGTCGAACACAACGACGACTCTCTTGAGTACCAGGCCGACCAGACCGCGAGCGTGACGGCCTTCCTCGCGACGCTCCTCCGGGAACGCCACGGCCAGCTCGACGACGAACTGACCGTCGACGTCCGTGAGACGGTCGTCGAGGCGGTCGACGCCCTGACACGGGACATCGAGGCCGGCCTCCCGGCGGCTTGCCAGAACGTCTGGGAGGACGCCGTCGGGCAGTTCACCCACACCGCCGCCCGCTACGTCGAGGCGCTGTCGGCGGTCGCGCGGGCGCCGCTTCGCAAGCCGATCCGCGAGCGGGCGCTGGCGGCGGCCGAGACGGTCTTCGCGGGTATCGCGGAGCTGTGGGACGAGGAGAAAGGGGCCTACGTGATGCGGCTGGACGACGGCTACCCGGACCGCCGGATCGACGCCGCGTCGCTGGCGCTGGTCGACGCCGTCCGGGAGTACGACCGTATCGAGGACACGACGGTCGACGCCGAGTGTCTCGACCGGCTCGTCTCCCACGTCGAGACGACCATCGAGACGCTGTACCGCGATCCCGAGGGCGAGGTCGCGGGACTGGCTCGCTACGAGGGGGACCGCTGGCGGAGCGCCGACCAGGCCGACGAGAAGATCTGGTCGGTCACGACCGTCTGGGGGGCGCTGGCCGCGACCCGGCTGGCCGGCCTGCTGGAGCGCCACGACCGGGACGGCGAGCCGTTCCTGGAGCGGGCCGGCGAGCTCTACGAACTGGCGGGCGCCGACGGCCCGCTGACGACCTCGGCGGGCTACCTCGCCGAGCAGGTCTTCGACGACGGCGCGCCGGACAGCGCCGCGCCGCTGGGCTGGTCGCACGCCCTCCGGTTGCACACCACCGCCCTGCTCGAGGAGGCCGACGCCCTGCCGGCGACCGCCGAGATCGAGGGGCCGACCGAACGACCGACTTGGACGACCGGCGAGAAGTTCGGCCTGGTGACCGCCGCGGATCACTACGCCCCGGACCCCTCGCGGGTCTGGTGTACGCTGACCCGCGGGGCGGTGACCGAGGTTCGGTTCCCACGGGTGGATCTGATGAACCTCCGGACGCTGGACTTCCTCGTGCGGTCGTCCGACGGCGACTACACCGTTCGAACGCACCGGGAGACCCGCCGCGCAGCGGATTCCGTCGAGCGCCGCGTCGAGCCGGTAGACGCGGCGTCGTTACGCTTTCGGCACGTCTTCGAAGAGACCGGTGACGGCCGTGGGCACGAATGGCAACTCACTGTCGAGTACGTGGCCGATCCGAACCACGACGCCCTGTTGGCCGACGTGGACTTCGAGGCGACCGACGGGGAGACCTACGACCTCTTCGCGGTGGCCGACACCGCCCTGACCAACACCGGGACGGCCGAGCGCGGCATGCGCCTGGGCGAGCGCGGCGCCCACCACCTCGTCGCCCGCGACCCGACGGCTTATACCGGCGAAACCGACGATCCGCTGCTGGTCGACGAGGACGGCGAAGCCTACTCCGTGGCGCTGGCAATGGCCGTCTCGACGCGGTTCGACTGGGCGACCGTCGCCGCCGCCGGCAGCGCCCACCTCAAGGAACTGTTCGCCGACGGGGAACTGCCGCCGCCCGCGGACACTGTCGAGGACGCCAACGTCGTCCTACTGGGGCGACTGGGGTCGGGCGAGCGCACTGTCGAGACCCTGGCGCTCGGGTTCGCCCGGTACGCCGACACGGCGGCCGCGCTGGGGGAGGCGACCGGGGCCTTAGACCGCGGGTTCGCCACGGCGGGGACGGCTTACGACGATTCCTGGAGCGCGTTCCTGGCGGACAAGACGGTCCCCGATCCGATCGCCGACGACGAACAGCTCGCCGCCCAGTACCACACGGCGCTGATGAGCCTGCTCGCGGTCGAAGACAAGACCTACCACGGCGCCTCGATCGCCTCGCCGTCGGTCCCCTGGGGTGTGGCGGTCGACGCCGACGAGCCGAAGGGCTACGGCTACAACTTCGTCTGGTCCCGGGACCTCTATCAGGTCTTCACCGTCTTCGAGGCCGTCGACGAACTCGAGATCGCGACCAGCCAGCTGGCCTATATCTACGAGTACCAGCAGGACGACGACGGGTTCATCCCGCAGAACACCTACGTCAACGGCCGGACGCGCTGGGGCGGCGAGCAGATGGACAACATCTCCTTCCCGCAGGTGATGGCCTACCAGCTCCAGGAGCGCGGGATCGACCTCGAGGACGCACCCTACGAGTATGCGAACGTCCGTCGCTCGGCCACCTACGTCGCCGACAACGGCCCCGAGACCGCCCAGGAGCGCTGGGAAGAGGAGTCGGGCTTCTCGCCGTCCTCGATCGCGACGGAGATCGCGGGGCTGACCTGTGCGAGTGCGCTGGCAGCGGCGGAAGGCGAGGACGCCGATGCGCTGATCTGGCAGGCCGTCGCCGACAACTGGGCCGCCTCGGTCGAGGACTGGACGGCCACGACGACCGGGACCGACCGCCACACGGAGACGCCCTATTACGTCCGGGTAACGCGGGACGGCGACCCGGACGCCGGCTACCTGCGGACGCTGGCCAACGACGGCCCCACCCTGGACGAACGGGACGTCATCGACGCGGGCTTCCTCGAACTGGTGCGGCTGGGCATCAAGCCGGCCGACGACCCCGTGATCGCCAACTCCGTCGACGTGGTCGACGACACCATCAGGGTCGATGCGGAGCCCGCGGCGGGGTTCTACCGGTACAACGGCGACGGCTACGGCGAGCGGGAACGCGGGGACAAGGGTGCGCCCTGGTCGGTCGAACACGCGGGCAAGGGCCGGCTGTGGCCACTACTGACCGGCGAGCGCGGCGAGTACGAACTCCTGGGCGAGACCGACCTGGGCGCCGCGGCCTGCCTGGGACAGATGGCTGCCTTCGCCAACTCGGGGCGGATGATCGCCGAACAGGTCTGGGACCGGGACGTCGAGACCGACTACGGCTGGGAGTTCGGTGAAGGAACGGGCTCGGCGACGCCCCTGGCCTGGGCGATGGCCCAGTACGTCCGGCTGGCCAAGGGACTGGCCGCCGGCGAGCCCATCGAGACGCCGGCGGTCGTCAGCGAACGCTACCGCGAGGGCGGCCCGGGCGGCGATGCGGGTCCGGACCTCCGCGTCGAGACGCAGTTCCGTGGCAACAGCGTCAAGGTCTTCGGCGAGACGGGCGGGACTCACGTCGCGATCAAGAGCCCGGTCGAGACAGTCCGCCTGGCGGTCGAAGACGGCACTTTCGACGGGACGGTCGCCGTCGAACACGGCGAGAACCGCCTGATCGTCGCCGCGGCCGACGACGAGGACCTCGCGGCGGCCAGTACCGCCGTCGAGCGACTGCGGCTGTGACCGACGGCCCCGGGGATCTGGGCACTATAGACGCTGTCGTGACGAACTGACAGCATGGCCTCGAGAACCTGACGCTGTTCGCAGTGCACGTCGACGATGCGATCATCGGCCCCGGTATCCGCGAGAACTCGAGTTCCCGTGACGACCCGGCGACACCGAGGGGGACTACGGCCGGCGAGCACGCGACCGACGGCGGGCCGTCGATCCTCCGGCTTGCCGTCTCGAGCGTGCTCGTGTCGGTCGTGGCGACCGTGCTCGCTCGACGCCTGTTCCGTACCGAGGAGTCAGCTATCGATACCGACGCCGCCTGGCCCGACGAACGAGCGGTCGACGTGGCGCTCGACGCCTGAACCCGGTCAGAGTCGTTCGGCGATCGCTTCGGCGTCGTACTGGAGTGAGAGTTCCCGCGAGCGGCCGCGCCCGTCGACGCTCGTGTAGGTGGCCTCGATCAGGCCGAGCTGGTCGAGCTTGTTGATGATCTCCGAATAGCGCGTATAGCCCAGGTCCGTTTCTTCCTGGAAGGCGTCGTAGATGTCGCCGGCCAGGTCGCCGTCGTGGTCCGCCAGCACGTCAAGCAGGGCCCGCTCGCTCTCGGAGAGTCCCCGCAGGTGTCGCGAGAGGTGGACGTGTTTGGACGTTTCGAAGGCCTGCTCGACGTCCTCCTCGGCGATCTGCTTGCTCGCCCGCATCTCGGCGTTCAACCCGGCGCGACGCAGCAGGTCGATCCCGACCCGGAGGTCCCCGCCCTGTTCGGCCGTGAGTTCGGCGACGCGGTCGAGGATCGGCGCGTCGACGACGCCCTCGTGGAACCCGCGCTCGACACGTTCCTGTAGGATGTCGACGATCTCCGGCTCGTCGTACTTCGGGAAGTACACTTCCTCGGGTCGGAAGACGCTCTGGACGCGCCCGTCCAGGGCCTCGATCACGTCGAGATCGAGGTCAGAGGAGACGACGATCACGCCGATTTTCGCCCCCGAGTGGGCCTCGTGAGCGCGCAATAGCGAGTACAGGGTGTCGCTGGCTTCGCTCTCGTAGAAGAGGTAGTTGACGTCGTCCAGTGCGACCGCCAGCACCTCGTCGTCCTCGACGAGTTGCTCGGTGATCTGGCCGAACAGTTTCTTGAACGAGACGCCACTGGTCGGGGGTTCGTAGTCGAAGACCGCCTCGAACAGCCGGGAAAACACCGCATAGCGCGTCGAATCTACTTGGCAGTTGACCCGGGCGACCCGGACGTCCGTCTGGGCGCTCAACTCGCCGTAGAGCTTCTGGATCGCGGTGGTCTTGCCCGTTCCCGGCGGGCCGCGCGCGATGACGTTCAGCGGCCGCGAGCCCCGGACCGCCGGTCGGAGGGCGTACTTCAGACTCTCCATCTGGCTCGAGCGGTGGCGGAACGTCTCCGGCACGTAGTCGATCTCGAAGACGTGTTCGTCCCGGAAGACGGACTCGTCCCAGGAAAGCATCCCCTCCTCGGGGTCGTCAGTCATCACTTTCACCACGCCCGGGACGGTCTTAACTCTTGGCTGAGACGCGATGCGTAACGACGGCTCGACCCGGGCAACAGCCCTGCACGCCCGGTCCGACGGGTTTAAGTGTCGGTTCGGCGTTGCTTCGGTCGAGACAGGCACGCCGCCTGTTTCACTGACCCGTAGGAGCCACGCGGCGTACTACGGAGGTGAACAATGGCAGATCAGGACATAGAGGATGCAGTCTCTCGCGCACTCAGCGAGTCCCCCGAGCGGAACTTCCGCGAAACGGTGGACATCGCCGTCAACCTGCGCGACATAGACCTTGACGATCCGTCGAACCGCATCGACGAGGGCGTCGTCCTCCCGGCCGGGACCGGCCAGGAGACGACCATCGTCGTTTTCGCCGAAGGCGAAACAGCCCTCCGAGCCGAGGAGGTCGCCGACGACGTACTCGACGGCGACGACCTCGAGGAGCTGGGCGATGACGACGACCGGGCGAAGGACCTCGCCGACGACACCGACTTCTTCGTCGCCGAGGCCTCGCTGATGCAGGACATCGGTCGGCACCTCGGGACCGTGCTCGGGCCACGCGGGAAGATGCCCGAACCGCTCCAGCCCGACGACGACGTCGTCGACGTCGTCGAACGGATGAAGAACACGGTCCAGCTACGCAGCGGTGACCGGCGCACGTTCCACACGCGCGTCGGCGCCGAGGACATGTCCGCCGCGGACATCGCGGACAACATCGACGTCATCCTGCGCCGGCTGCACGCCGACCTCGAGAAGGGACCGCTGAACCTGGACTCGGTGTACGTCAAGACCACCATGGGTCCCGCCGTGGAGGTGGCCTGATGAGTGCCGAGCGCAAGACCGAGACGATCCCCGCCTGGAAACGCGAGGAGATCGACGACCTCGTCGCCACGCTCGAGTCCTACGACAGCGTCGGTATCGTCGACCTCACCGGCATTCCCAGCCAGCAACTTCAGGACATGCGCCGGACCCTCTACGGGACCGCGGAGTTGCGCGTCAGCCGGAACACGCTCATCGAGCGCGCTCTCGAGGAGATCGACGACGGCTTCGAGGAACTCACGGCGTTCGTCTCGGGGCACGTCGGCCTCATCGGCACGAACGACAACCCATTCGGCCTCTACCGGCAACTGGAGGCCTCGAAGACCTCGGCACCGATCAACGCCGGCGAAGTGGCGCCCAACGACATCGTGATCGAGGCAGGCGACACCGGCATCGACCCCGGGCCGTTCGTCGGCGACCTCCAGAGCGTCGGCGCGAACGCCCGCATCCAGGAGGGGTCGATCCAGGTGCTCGAGGACTCGACGGTGCTCGAGGCCGGCGGGGAAGTCTCGGCCGACCTGGCGAACGTCCTGGGCGAACTCGGCATCGAACCCAAGGAGGTCGGCCTCGACCTGCGTGCCGTCTACGCCGAGGGCGTCCTCTTCGAACCCGAAGACCTCGAACTGGACGTCGATGCCTACCGGAGCGACATTCAGGCCGCGGCGGGTCGCGCCCGGAACCTCTCGCTCAACGCCGTCTTCCCGACGAGCGAGACCGGGCCGGCACTGCTCCAGCAGGCCCGCGGCGAGGCCAAAAGCCTCGGCCTGCAGGCCTCGATCGAGAGCCCGGATCTGGCCGACGACCTCCTGAGCAAGGCCGACGCCCAGGTCCGCGCACTCGTCGGGCAGATCGACGATCCGGAGGCCCTCCCCGAGGATCTCCAGGACGTCGAGGCACCCGGTCAGACCTCAGCGGCACAGGCGGACGAAGATACGAGCGACGCCGAGGACGGGCCCGACGACGAAGACGCCGACGACGCCGAAGAGGCGGACAACGGCGGTGACGATGACGAGGACGGCGACGGTGGCGAAGCCCTCGGCGAGATGTTCGGCTAACGGAGGACACGACACATGGAATACGTTTACGCAGCACTCATCCTGAACGAAACAGGCGCAGAGATCAACGAAGACAACCTGACGGGCGTGCTCGAGGCCGCCGGCGTCGAGGTCGAGGAATCCCGCGTGAAGGCCCTCGTGGCCGCGCTGGAGGACGTCGACATCGACGAGGCCGTCGAGGAAGCCGCGGCCGTCCCCGCCGCCACCGGTGGCAGTGCCGGCGGCGAGGTCGAGACTGCCGATGAAGGCGGCGCCCAGCCGACTGCCGACGAGGAAGAGGCCGCCGACGAGGAGGAAGCCGGTGACGACGAAGACGAGGACGCCAGTGGCGAGGGCCTCGGCGAACTGTTCGGCTGACGGCGGGAAACCGGTGGACCGACTTCTTTTCGACGTGTGTCGGGTGGTAGTGCCGACGCCTGGCGAGGGACGGCACGACCCCGCTCAGCCGGCGAACTCGTAGAGGTCGTCGCCGACGTGGTGGATCGTGTCGACCACCTTGCCCTCGTCACCGACCATCTCCGAGCCGTCGACGCGGGCCCGGCCGATCGCCAGCACTTTCCCGTGGGTTTCCTCGTTGATGACGACCAGATCACCGGCTTCGATGGCGTCGTCGGCCTCGGTGATGCCGGGTCGCATCACGTCGGCCCCGTCGGAGACGAACGAGATCGCCCCCGCGTCCACGGTGACGACGTTCTCTTCGGGTGGGTACTCGTTCGCACCGCGGACGGTGAGAAACGGATCGTCGGAGTCGCCGTCCGTGACGTAGAAGACGGCGGGCTCGCCGTCGACGAGGACGACCTCCCAGTCGCTGTCTTCGAAGGTAACCTTCTCGAAGGTGTCGGCGTCCAGTTCGACGCCGAGTCCGTCGGCCAGGGCGTCCTCGATCGCTTCGATGGCGTCCGCCCGGAGGTGGTGGCGGGACTTGACGTGCATACGCGGGGCGTCGCCGTCAGCGGAGATAAATCGATTGTTCCGGAGCTGGCCTGTCGAAACGCCTACCTGCGGGGTGACCGTACCGGGTGACATGACCACCGAGGACGCACAGGCCGAGGCGGGCACACCAGCGGGCCAGGGCCCGGTCGAGATCGACGAGGAGCTGGCCCGCCACTTAGAGAACAAGCGCGAGGAACTGTTCGAGAAGTTCGAGATTCCGGACGCCTTCCCGCCGGACGTGATCGAGGAGGCCGAAGCCAGGACCGAGGACGTTCAGGCCGAGATCGAGAGCGAGATCGACGAGCGCCGGGACCTCCGCGAGATGACGACCTGGACGACCGACCCGATCGACGCCCAGGACTTCGACGACGCCATCTCGATCGAGCACCGCGACGACGAGATCGTCCTCTGGGTCCACATCGCCGACGTCACCCACTACGTCACGCCCGACACGGCGATGTGGAACGCGGCCGTCGAGCGGGCCAACACGGTCTATCTGCCGGGCTACACCGTCCACATGCTGCCGCCGATTCTCGCGGAGACGGTCTGCTCGCTGGTCCCCAACGAGGACCGCCTCGCTCACACCGTCGAGATGCATTTGGATCCCGAGAATCTCGGCTACGAGACCATCGAGATCTACAAGTCGGTGATTCGTAGCGACGCCCGGTTGACCTACACGGAGGCCGAGCGCCTGCTGGACGACCCCGAGACCGCCGACGACGTCCTCGAGGACCAGTCGGTCGACCTCGCCGAGAAGACCCAGCAGGTGTGGGAGTTGGCCGACCGCATGCACGAGCAACGCAAGGAGGACGGCTCGCTGGTGCTCAATCCCCGTCGGGACCGGGCCCACACCATCATCGAGGAGTGCATGCTCAAGGCCAACAAGGCCGTCACGCACG
>JBDGSW010000067.1:0-16498 GCA_042217345.1 Haloarculaceae archaeon | reverse complement strand
GGCCCGCCGGATGAACGACAACACCTCCGTCGACCCCGGCGAGCACGACGACATCACCGGCCTCGATCAGATCGAGACCGTCCGGCTGATCGACCAGAGCCCGATCGGGCGAACTCCCCGCTCCAACCCCGCGACCTACACGAACGTCTTCGATCACATCCGCGAGCTGTTCGCCGACACCAAACTCTCGAAACAGCGCGGCTACGAGAAGGGCCGGTTCTCCTTCAACGTCAAGGGCGGCCGGTGTGAGGCCTGCGGCGGCCAGGGCACGGTCAAGATCGAGATGAACTTCCTCAGCGACGTCCACGTCCCCTGCGAGGAGTGCGACGCCGCGCGCTACAACGACGAGACCCTCGACGTCACGTACAAGGGCAAGACGATCGCCGACGTGCTCGACATGAGCGTCGAGGAGGCCTACGAGTTCTTCGAGAGCCACCCGCAGATCCGCCGGCGCCTGAAGCTCCTCTCGGACGTCGGCCTCGATTACATGCGCCTGGGCCAGCCGTCGACGACGCTGTCGGGCGGGGAAGCCCAGCGCGTGAAGCTCGCAGAGGAACTGGGCAAGAAAGACTCTGGGGAGACGCTGTACCTGCTCGACGAGCCGACGACGGGCCTGCACCCCGAGGACGAGCGCAAGCTCATCGACGTCCTCCACCGCCTGACCGACAACGGCAACACCGTCGTCGTCATCGAGCACGAACTCGACCTCGTGAAGAACGCCGACCACGTCGTCGATCTGGGCCCCGAGGGCGGCGAGAACGGCGGTGCCGTCGTCGCGACGGGCACGCCCGAAGAGATCGCCCGCGACGAGGCCTCCTACACCGGCCGGTACCTGCGTGACCTGCTCCCGGCCGTCGACCTCGAGGGCCCGCGTTCGGACCGCGAGATCGCCGCAGACGCGGCCGAACGCGACGCCGAAGCCACCGGCGACGACTGAGTGCGACGCTTGTGCTGCGGCCCGGCGGCGTATCGATTCATCAACTCGAGCGAGTTTTTATATCTGGGAACGGGCTAACTTCCGGGAATACGATGGCGACCAGCGGTAACGCAATCTGGCTCGCCCATCTCGCCTGGCTGGCGTTTTCGGCGATCGCGATGCTCCTGATCGGGATATGGGTGTTCGAGAAGGAGCGGGGTCGCCGCGGTGTCCGGGAATTTCTGGTACTGTTGAGCGCCGGCAGCGCATGGTGTGTGACGGAGTTCGTTCTCGCCGGCCTATCGGACCCCGAGGCGATGCGCGCGACATTTCTTGTCACATCGTTCGTAGCGCTCTGCACGTCGTTCGCGTTCGTCGTGTTCGTCGCGAAATACACGAACAGCGACTTTCATCGCAATGGACTCGTCAGGGCCACCTTCGCCGTCGTACTCGGGGGCTACGTCGCCCTGGCGCTGACGAATCAGTCCCATCACTTGCTGTTTGCATCCTTCACGTCGGTGAGTGAGCCGTTTCCGTACTTGCAGACTCACCGGGGCCCTGCCTACCAGGTACTGGTCCTGTTCATGCTGGCGGCGGTCGCGTACGGCGTTGTCCGGATGGGACGGTATCTGCTCTCGACGCATCCCCGGGCCGGCCTCCAGTTGGCGTTGTTGAGCCTCGGAGCGCTGTCGCTCGCGGCCCTCGAGATCCTCAGCGACCTCGGTGTGATGCCTCTCAGAAACTACTCGTATGCGCCCTACGGCTTTCTGCCGTTCTCCGTTCTGACCGCGCTGGCCGTGTTCCGGTTCAGTCTGCTCGACGTTCAGCCCGTCGCCCGCAGTTCCGTAGTCGAGAACCTCCGCGACCCGGTCCTCTTCCTCGACGCCGACCGATGTCTAGTCGATCACAACGCCGCGAGCACGCACGTCTGGCCGGAAATTGCTGCCGCCGTCGGTGACCCCTTCGCCGAGGCCTGTCCTGCTCTCGCCGAACGGGTGGACGTCGATGCAGCCGATGCCGAACACGAGGAAATCGACCTCCCGTTCGACGGCCAGGACAGGCACTACTCCGTGGCCGTCTCGGTGGTCGGGACCGAGCGCGGCGTCGATGCGAACTGGTTCACTGTCGTGTTGCGGGACGTAACCGAACTCGAGCAGTCCAGGCGCCAGCTCGAAACCCAGAACGAGCGCCTCGACCAGGTCGCCTCGACGATTTCCCACGACCTGCGCAATCCGATCCAGGTCGCCAGCGGTAACACCGAGATCCTCCGCCGGCGGATCACCGCCTTCGACGTCGAGCCCGGGGCCCGCGAGGACGCCATAGCAACCCTGGAGAATACGAGAGGATCCCTCGAGCGTATGGAGGACATCATCGCCGACATCCTGACCATCGCCCGCGAAGGGAAGACCGTCGAGGAGACCGACGGCGTCGACCTTGCAGCCGTGGCCCGCGACGCCTGGAACAATGTCGACACCGGGACGGGGACGCTGACTGTCGCCGGGGACTACCAGTTCACGGCCGACCGCAGCAAGCTGTTGACCATCCTCGAGAATCTGTTCCGCAACAGTTTCGACCACGGGCCCGCGGACGTCACTGTCGAGATCGGACCGACTCGTGACAGCGGCTTCTACGTCCAGGACGACGGCCCGGGCGTCCCTGCCGCGGAGGCCGATACCGTCTTCGAGTACGGCTACACGACCCACCAAGAGGGGACCGGCTTGGGGCTGTCCATCGTCCGGACGATGGCGGAATCTCACGGCTGGACCGTCACACTCGACACCGACTACGAGAGCGGCGCTCGGTTCGTCTTCGGCAACGTTCGTACCAGGCCCTCCCCCGACGAATCCGGCGAACAACTGCTGCTTCCCTGACGGGCGGAGGTTGCCAGTGCGGTCGCTCCACGGAGGACATTTCCCGAGGGCGGCCGTACAGTGACCGATGGCAACCCACTACGTCGCGCTGGCGGACGTGCTGGTCGTCGTCGACCACGGGAGTGACGGTGCCACCGCGACCGAGTCGCTGTCCAGTCACCGGCTCCAGTCGGTCGCGGCCTCGCCAGCCCGTCCCGACCGCGTGTTCGTCGGCACGTTCGAGTCGGGACTGCTCCGGAGCGTTGACGGCGGGGAGACGTTCGGGCGAGTGGGCCGCGGGACCATCGCGGCAGACGCCGTCACGTCGGTCGCGGTCAGCCCGCACGACCCGGCCGTGGTGTGGGCGGGCACCGAACCCAGTGCGGTGTACCGCTCCGGCGACGGCGGCGACACCTGGGAACGCCGGCCGGGGTTGACCGACCTCCCGTCGGCGACCCGGTGGTCGTTCCCGCCGCGGCCGACGACCCACCACGTCCGGTGGATCGAACCCGATCCGACGGCGGCGGGCCGGCTCTACGTCGCCGTCGAGGCCGGGGCGTTGATCAGGACCGACGACGGCGGGCGGACGTGGCAGGACCACCCGGCCGGTGCCCGCCGGGACAGCCACTCGCTGGCGACGCATCCGCGCGTTCCCGGGCTGGTCTACGCGGCTGCCGGCGACGGCTTCGCCGTCTCTCTGGACGGCGGAGACACCTGGGCGTACCCGCAGGACGGGTTAGCCCACCGCTACTGCTGGAGCGTCGTCGCGGACCCGGGCGATCCGGACCGACTGGTCCTGTCTTCGGCGAGCGGCCCGCGAGCCGCGCACGGATCGCGGACGGCCGAGTCCTACGTCTACCGCCGCGACGGCGACGGCCCCTGGCAGCGCGTCGACGCCGGAGGGCTCCCGACCGGCACGGGCGTCACCAGGCCCGTGCTCGCGACGACCGGGGAGACGGGCACAGTCGTCGCGGCGACGAACCGGGGGCTGTTCCGGTCGCGGGACGCGGGCGAGTCCTGGTCGACGGTGGTCCGCTGGCCCGAGCGGGCCCGCTCGCGGGCCTGTCAGGGGCTGGCCGTCGTGGCGTGAGGGCGAACAGGCGACGCGAACGGCTCGCGGGACGGTGCGTCGCGCGACCGCGAACCGTCCCGCGGCGACTGTCAGGGCACGCGACGGGGTGGTCCCGGCATCGGACCTAAACCCTCGGACGGGACCGGGAAGGTATATGAGGATCGACGGGGATGAGCCTGGTATGCGCGATTTCGTGGTCGTGGGGGCCGGTCCGCCGGGCTCGCGGTTCGCCCGCCGGGCCGCCGAACGGGGCGACGACGTGCTCGTCTTCGAGCAGGGCGAAGTGGGGGAGCCGCTGGCCTGCTCCGGGCACGTGAGCACCGACATCTGGGAGTACACGCCGCCGGGCGCACGCGAGAAACTCCGCCAGAACGTGATCTACGGGGCGCGCTTTCACCTCGGAGGACCCGACAGCGAGGGCCACCCCTTCCACAAGGACGAGCCGGTCTCGAACGTGATCGACCGCGTCGAGCTCGACCGGACGCTGGCCGACGCCGCCCGCGAGGCCGGCGCCGACGTGCGCGAGCACCACACCGTCGTCGACGTGACCGAGCGCCGGGACCACGTCGAGGTGACCGCCCGCGGGCCCGACGGCACCGACACCTACGAAGCGCGGATGGTCGCCGGCTGCGACGGCCCGCGCTCGCGCGTCCGCGAGGCACTCGACCTCCCCGAGCCCGAGGAGTTCCTCCACGGCGTCCTCGGGTTCTCTGCGGAGGACGCGCCCGAGGACTTCGTCGACGTCCACCTGACGGTCCCGCGGTTTTTCGCCTGGCGCATCCCCAGGGGCGACGCCGGCGTCGAGTACGGCCTGGCGATGCCGCCGGGAAGCGACGTCGTCGAGCGCTTCGAGGCGTTCACCGACGACTACGGCGTCGAGATCGTCCGCCGGTGCTCCGGGCTGATCCCGGTCAGGCCGCCCGAGAAAGTCACGAGCCGGCGGGGCTTCCTGATCGGCGACGCCGCGGCCCAGACCAAGCCGTTCACCGGTGGCGGCATCCTCTACGGGATGACGGCCGCCGACCACGCCGCCGACCGGATCGACCCGGCCGACCCCGGGACGCTCGCGGACTACGAGCGCGCCTGGCGCGACGATCTGGCGACGGACATCCGCCTGGGGAGCCTGGTCCGGAAGTGCTACTCGCTGCCCGAACCGGTCCAGGAACTGGGTCTGCGGACCTTCGCCGGCGAGATCGGCGTTCACATGGACCGACCGACCTCGCTGTTCTCCGGCGAGCAACTGCGGGCGATGCTCCCGCGGTAAGGAGCAGTCGGGCGGGACACGCGGGACTGGCGGTCGGCGCTACGCCTCGGGGTAGGTCGGCAGGCGCGCGGACCGATCCGACCCCTCGACGAACGGCAGGTCGACGACGGTCGCGTCCGCGTCCGCGCCGTCGGTGCCGACGGTGAGGTCGACGGCCTCGAGGTCGTAGTCGACGGCGGCGAAGGCGATCGGCTCGTCGCGGGAGGTGCTCTCGACGGCGCGGGTCACCTCGCCGACGTGCTCGCCGTCGGCGGCGACCGTCGCGCCGGCGTCGGGAAGTCGATCCGCGGCGAGGCCGACGAGGCGCTGGTTCGGCCGGCCGCGGTTCTCGACGCGAGAGACCACCTCCTGGCCGACGTAACAGCCCTTCTGGAAGTCCAGGGCGTTGCGGACGCCGACGACGTTCGGGAGCCGGCCCCGCAGTTCCGTCTCGAACAGCGGCGTGCCGGCCTCCAGGGTGAGCGCGTCCCAGACGGCCGCGCCGAAGGGGACGGCGTTCATGCCGCGGTGCAGCAGGGTGTCGAAGACGTCCGCGGCGAGGTCGGCGGCGCAGACGACGAGGTAGCCCTCCTCGCCGGTCAGGCCGTCGTCGCGGATGACGGTGACGCCGGCGTCGACCATGCTCCCGCGGACGAACGACAGGGGGTCGTCGGGCGTCCCGCTCCCGTTGAGCACGCTGGCGACTTTCTCGGTGGCACTGGGGCCGTGGACGCCGAAGACGGCGAACTCGTCGGTGGCGACCGCGACGTCGACGTCCTGGATGAAGGTCTTCTCGGCCCAGTCGTCGGCGACGGCCTGCGCACGCGAGGGCGGCAGCAAGACCAGCAGCCGCTCGCCGGCGGTGAAGACGTACATGTCGGTGGTGATCGAACCCTGGGGATCGAGCAACAGCGCGTAGGTGCCGCGACCGTCGGTCGCGGGGACGCGGTTGGAGACGGCGTTGTCGACGAACTCGACGCGGTCGTCGCCGGTGAGCACGAGGACGCCGGGCCAGCGCTCGGCGACGCCGACGCCGTTTCGGACGGCCCGGTGGGTCCGCTCGGGGCGACCGTAGTCGGCGACGACGCGGCGGCCGCCGCGGTCGGTGAACGCGGCGCCGTGGGCCTCGTGGACGGCCTCGATGAGAGTCATTGGAGGGGCCAGGCGCTCGCCGGTGGTAAAGTCCCGGGTCACGGCCGCGGGCGGGACGTCAGCGCCCGAAGAAGGCGCGAACGCGATCGAGCAGCGAGCGGTCCTCGTCGGGGTCGTACTGGCCGACGACGTGGTCCTCGGGGACGATCACCGTCCGGTCGTCGTCGTCGGAGACCTCGATGAGTCCGTCCGCTTTCAGCTCGGCCAGCGCGCCCTCCAGGTCGTCGATGGAGACCTCGACTCGCGAGCGGAGCTCGAAGACGGTCATGCCGTCGTCCTGTCGGTTTGCGAGAGCGTCGAGTACGGCGACCTGTGTGTCGTCGCGGTCACGGTACTCCCGCTTTGCCCTCATACCCGCAGGTTCGACCGGGTGGGTCTTACGCTTGTCCCTCGCCCGGACGGCGACCTCCTCGCCGTCCAGACAATTCCCGGCCGCGACGGCGCCACACCCGCCCGGCGTCAGACGCGTACCCAGTAGGCTTATGGTTCGGAGGTGGGGAATATCGTGCCAATGTCTCTCAAGTGTTCGCTGCTCGGTCACAGGTTCGGTGACACGAGCGTCGAGGAGGAACGAGAGGAGCAGGGCAGCGAGGTCGTCACGACGATCAAGGAAGTCGAGACCTGCGAGCGCTGTGGCGCCGCGCGCGTCGTCTCCGAGAACAAGGAGATCACGTCGCTCGACGCCGAGAGCGACGCTGGCGCCGACGGCGAGGGCGACACCGACGACGCGGCCGACGGCGAGGGCGACACCGACGGCGCGGCCGACGCCGACGAGGTCGCGCCGACGGTCGGCGGGGTCACCGGCGGGAGCCACGCGCCGGACATCGACGCCGTCGAGGACGACGCCGAGTTCATCGACAACGCGGACCCGGGCCCGGCCGACGCCGAGGCCGAGGCCGCGGCTGCGGAGGTGGCCGACGAGGGACCGGCCGCCGGGAGTGCGGCCGACGCGGACGACGCGGCCGAGCAGGAGCCGCCGGCGGACGACGGCGCGGTCATCCTCGAGGACGACGAGGACGAGCGCGATCCCGGCGAGTGGCCCGAGGAGGCCGAGGCCAGCGACGACGAGGCGGCGGCGCCGGAACCGACGGCCACCGCGGTCGGCACCGACGCCGACGCTGACGCCGCTGACGGCGAAGACGGCGCGGGCGCCGACCCGGTGAGCGGCGAGTGGCCGGACGAGTACGGCTACGAGGAGCGCGAGGGAGAGACGACGCCGACGGTCGACTGGCCGGCCGAGGACGAGCCCGACGAGGACCCCTGGAAGCCGACCGAGAGCCTCACCGAGAACATCGACACGGGCGACGTCGAGCCGGCGGGGAGCGCGGCGATCACGGTACCGGAGGGGGAGTTCGAGTGCCCCGAGTGCGGGTTCCGGACGGACGTGGAGTCCTCGTCACTGCGCGCGGGCGACTTCTGTCCGGAGTGTCGCCGCGGGTCCCTAGAACACCGCACGGAGCAGACGCGAAAAGAGTAAAACGGCCCCTCTCCAAACCACGGCTCATGCGGGAGTACAAGATGCGCCGGGGCGAGCACCTCGAAGAGCGCGTACCGGACATGAAGGCCAAGATCGAGGACTACTTCGGGGAGGTCACCGGCACCGAGGAGTACAACGGGAGCGACCTCTACGTCGTCGGAGACCCGGACAACCCCGTCTTCGAGCGCATCGTCGCGGGGACGGTCGAGTACGGCAGCAAGAAGGACAAACTCGGCGTCGACTTCGTCGAGCGCCCCGCAGAGGAGGTCATCGCCGAGGGCAACGCCGACGCGGCCGCCGACGCCGTCGAGGCGAAAAACGACTTCCTCGAGGAGTGCACCGGCCGCGACGCCAAGAGCCGCCGCGACTCCATGAAACGCTCCGTCGAGGACGACGCCGACAAACCCGACAACGTCTGAACGGCCCCTCTTTTCGGGCATCCGACCCGGCGCCGATCGCCGCGACCGACGTCACTCCTAAATAGCCCCGTGCCAATAGTTACCACACGCCCCGCTCGGAGGCGACAGAAGTATCCGGCCACGGCCGAGTCCGTGTTCCCCGAGGCGCGGGCGCGCCCGCGCGACGGGGCTGGTTTGGTTCCGCCCTGCCGGGGGCGGTAGTACCCGGCTTTCGCGCGTACGATAAGTGTTTTCCGGTGGTGCCGGCCTTCCGGTGGTGCCGACCTCGAGGGCTCACGACGGGCGTTCCGCGGTGACGACGGCGTACGTCCAGTAGCCGTCGCGCAGCGTCTCGTACTGGTAGCGGGCGGCCTTCCGGTTGGCCGTCTGGGCGTCGCTGCGGTAGCCGACCCAGTGCAGGACGCGCTCGAGCGGACCCAGCAGCCGGCTCGCCCAGTACAGGCGCCGGGCGGAGGGCATGACGTTTCCCGTGACCTCGCGCGTCTCGACGGCCGCGAAGCCCCGGGATTCCAGCAGCGAGGCGAACTCCGCGACGGTCGTCAGGTTCGGCACCGCCCAGGCGTCCTGCCAGCGGTCCATCGCCCGCTGGTCGGCGGGCGACCGGGCGGCGTCCGTACGGAAGGCGTCGGCCACCACGAGGCGGCCCCCGTCGGCGAGCACGCGCGCCGCCTCGGCGACGAACGCCGCCTTCTCCCGGCCGTGACAGACCGACTCGACCGCCCAGCACACGTCGAAGGCGTCGTCGGGAAAGCCCGTTCGGGCGTAGTCCTGCCGGCTGAGGGTGACGCGGTCGGCCACCCCGCGCTCGCGGGCCAGCGCGCGGGCGTCAGCCAGTTGCATGGGTACCACGTCGATCCCGTGGACGGTCGCGTCGCGCTCGGCCGCCAGCCAGGCGGCGCTGCCGCCGACGCCGCACCCGCAGTCGAGCACGCGGTCGTCGGCCCCCACACCGATAGCGTCGGCGAGCACGCGATTCGTGTTGTCGACGGCCTCGGCGTGGCTGTCGGTCGTCTCGTCGTGGAAGCCGGCGTGCAGCGCGTGGCAGTCGGCCAGGCGCCAGACGATCTCGTAGTCCGTCCGGCTCTCGTCGTAGTACTCCTTCAGTGCGGCGACGTCCATGCCCACCCCGACTCCGTTAGGCCACCTGTGGGCGTACTCGGTAATCAAACCCCAGGCAGGACGCAACGATCGGCGAGCCGATCAGTCCCCGTCCTCGTCCCCTTCTTCGTCCTCGCCCTCGTCGTCGACCACCTCGATCCCGCGGTTGTTCACCCCGTTCGGGTCGAGGCCGACCTCCTGGAGGAACTGGCGGTACTCGCGCTCGCACTGTTCGGCCTCCTGCTGGCGCTCGGAGGCGTGGTCACAGAGGTCGGGGAGGTCGGCCGGAACGTCGTTGGTGTAGACGATCCAGTGGTTGACCAGGTCCGACAGCCGGCGGATGGGGCTGGTGAAGTGGCCGTAGATCTCGAAGTTCAGCGCGTGGTGACCGCCGAAGGGGTCGGACATGTACTTCGCGCGCGGCATGACCTTCATGACGGCGCGCTGGATCTTGTTGAGCTGGCGGCCGGGCGCCTCCTCGAGGGTCTTGTTCACGGCGATGCGCGGGTCGTCCCAGCCGCTGCCGGGGATCGAGACGCCGTCGAGCTCCTGGATCTCCCGGAGGGCCTCGTTCCACTGGTCGGGCGTGGGCTGGGGGTGGACCCGGTACATCGCCTCGACGCCGCGGGACCACTGTAGCTCGTGGGTGACGGCCTTGTTGGCCTTGAGCATGCACTCCTCGATGATGGTGTGGGCGCGGTCGCGGCTCGGGTTGAGGACGAGCGAGCCGTCCTCCTTGCGCTGTTCGTGCATGCGGTCGGCCAGCTCCCAGACCAGTTCGCACTTCTCGGCGAGGTCGACCTCGGGGTCTTCCAGGAGGTCGCCGGCGGTCTCGGGCTCGTCGAGGAGGCGCTCGGCCTCCGTGTAGGTGAGGCGGGCGTCGCTCTCGATGACGGACTTGTAGATGTCGATGGTCTCGTAGGAGAGCGTCTCGGGATCCAGGTGCATCTCGACGGTGTGGGCGAGCCGATCCTCGTTGGGGACCAGCGAGCAGACGGTCTCGGCCAGCACCGGCGGGAGCATGTGGATGGTGTAGCCCGGCAGGTAGACGGTGTTGCCGCGCTTGAGCGCCTCCGCCCACATCTCGCTGTCGGGATGGACGTAGTGGGTGACGTCGGCGATGTGGACCCACAGAACGTACTCGTCCTCGCGGCGCTCGATCGAGAGGGCGTCGTCGAAGTCCTGGGCGTCGACGGGGTCGGTCGTCCACGTGGTGAGGTCGCGCAGGTCGCGGCGGTCGTCGACCTCGTCGGCGATCTCGGCCTGGACGTCCTCGGTGCGGGCCTCGGCCTCCTCGAGGACGGCACTCGGAAAGTCGTCGCGGATACCGAACTTCTCGAACAGCTCCTCGCGCTTGTTCGCGAGGTGGCGGGCCAGTTCCTCGTCGATCTCGACCGGCCCCTGTCCCTCGGGCGTCCCCGCCTGGGACTGCTCGTCTGTCATAGCGGCGGCTACGGGCACCCGACAGTTAGACGTGTCGACCAGCGGCCGCTGGCGGGTTCGCGGGGCCGCTCAGGACTCGTGGCCCTCGGGGGAGTCCTGGCGGCGCTCGAGCAGCGCCTGGAAGGTCGAGAGGAAGGTCTCGCGGTCGGTCTCGCCGGCGCCGCTGTCGACCAGCAGGCGCTCGAGGCCGTCGCGGGGCTGGTGGCACTCCTCTCGGTGGCACCGCTTGCAGAGGTACTCGAAGTCCTTGTCCGCGCGGTCCCACCGGTCGCCGTGTTTGTCGTACTCGCGGGCGTCCGAGCGCCGCACCGACCGCCCGCAGGCGATGCACGTGACCTGCGCGTCGTCCCGGTTTCGCCGGGAACCCCACATGGTCACCGGTTCGGTCGGCGCTCACTTAGCCCTTTTCGCGCGGTACAAACGGGCGCCCGGGCGCTCACCGGATCTCGGTGAGCGACACCGCGTGCTCGCAGTCGACGGTGAGCCAGGCCGTATAGAGGCTGTCCGCCTCGTCCGTCGAGAAGATCGTTACCTCCGAGGGCTCGTCCCAGTCGTCGTACATGCACTCCAACTCGAACTCCGGGAGCTGATCGAACTGGACCTCTGCGGATTCGACTGACCGATCGACGACGCTCATGCCTGGATCACCTCTGTTTGGTGACACCCCTGACGCCCCGCCGGTCGACGGCGTCCCGACGACCCGCCCGTCGCCGTCCGGCCGACCACCGTAGCGCCATAGTGTGCCATCTATTCGCACATTTCGAGGACACAACCAAAAGGCTTCGCTACCAGCTATCAGGTGTGATAATGATTCGTTAACGCCGGCGGCGAGCGGTCGATTTATCCCGCGAGCGGGCGCACGGACGGACATGCAGGTCAAGTCCCGACACCACCTCCGCGCGGACGCCGTCGACGAGCTGCAGGCGGCGCTGTCGGCGGGGCTGGGCGTCGAACTCGACGCCGACACCTTCGAGAAGGTCGAACTGACCGACAGCGAGTTCGATCTCGTGCTGGTCGACGACGAGCCCGCAGTGTTGTACCTCGAGGACGGCGAGCCGTTCCTGACCGTCCGCGGAGCCAACGCGTACCCGCCCGAACGCGGCGTGGTCACGGTCGACGCGGGCGCGGTCTCGTTCGTCAGCGACGGCGCGGACGTGATGCGCCCGGGCATCGTCGAGGCCGACGCCGAGATCGACGCCGGCGACCTCGTCGCCATCGCCGAGGAGACCCACGGGAAGGTCCTGGCCATCGGGCGCGCTCGCACCGGCGGCGACGACATGGTCGGCGAGGAGGGGAAAGTCGTCGACTCCATCCACCACGTCGGCGACGAACTGTACGAGTTCTCGGTGTAACGGCCCCCCAATTCGTCAACAACGGACCGTTACGGCCCGTTCCTGCCCGATCGTTGAGGTATGTCTGACGAAAAACCTATACTTTTCCCGGTTAGTTGCGGGTGTATGGGTTTCATGAACAAGCTCCTCGGGGAGTCGGGGGCGTCCCGGCGAACCGACGACTACGTCGAACTCGACGGCGTCGCCACGCCGGACGTCGAAGCGGACATGGCGGTCCACATCGCCCGGATCAACGAGAAGCAAGACGTCATCGACATCAAGGACGCCGTCTACGGCGGCGACATCGTGATCGCGGACATCACGCGCCACACGACCCAGGACCGGACGATGGAGCAGATCACCGACGAGCTCCAGCAGGTCGCCCGCGGCGTCGGCGGCGACATCGTCCAGAAGGACGAAGACCAGATCATCATCACACCCCGCAGCGTGGAGATCAGTCGCGAGAAGCTCGGCCGCTGACGCGGGTTTCCTTTTCAGTCTTCCCCGAGCGGGTAGTCGGCGCCGTCGTCGGGCCGCCAGGCGAAACACAGCAGGCCGCCGGCGCCCGACAGCACCATCCCGACGAGGAAGCCGCCGAAGACGACCACGAACGAGATCGACGACAGGACTAGCCCGGCCGCGCCCAGCGCCGTCGCGTGCTCCGGGCGGACCAGCGCGGCCGCGCCCAGCAGGACCAGCAGACCGCCGAGGACGATCCCGAGGCTGATGACCGAGCCGCTCGCGAGCGTCGTCGTCCGCAACAGGAACTCGATGGCCGGCCACGCGATCACGAGGCCGCCGAGGATGAGACCGATCGCACCCCCGAACGGCCGGGAGGCGCGCCACTCGGCGAACGAGATCGTCTCCGTGCCCGCGGGATCGTCGTCAGCGCTCGTCACGACGTCGGGAGTATCGAACTCCCCCGTCGTAACGTCGTCGGTCATAGACAGTCGTCCTGGGGCGCGGTGGGCGGGGCGTCGCCCGGGACGTCCTGGTGTTTGCCCATGGCGACCGTCAGCTCGAAGTTCGTCAGCGTGGTCTTCGTGCTGCCCAGTTCGTGCGCCAGCAGCGCCGCGTCACGGCCGTCGGTCAGGCGCGGGTTCGCGTCGAGCCCGAGCCGGCGGTCGTTGATGCTGCCGAACCCGGCGGCGTCCTGCGGGTTGCAGGTCCACGTCTGGATGTTGTCCAGCGGGAAGCCCGGGTAGCCCGTGATGTTGACGAGGTCGACCCGCGCCGTCAGCGCCTCGGTACGCATCTCGGACATGTAGATGTCGATGGCCCGGGGCTGTTCGTCTCGGTTGGTGTTGGTCGCCAGCGAACCGGGCTGGGGGCCCCACGACGTGGCGACCGCGCTGTCGGCTTTCAGCTCGAAGTTGACGAACTGCGGCTGGGGATTGCCCGGCACGTCGTTGACGTCGTCGCGCGTGACCCAGAAGTTCTTGTAGATCAGGAAGTCCGAGAGCACGACGTCTGCGCCGTGGCGGTTGTCCAGTTGCTGCCTTGCCGCCCGGTTGACCAGCGAGACGTTCGAGCTGTCGACGGTAATGTCCAGACACTTCTCGGCGAAGGGGTTCAGCAGGTTCGTGCCCTGGTCCGGACAGTCCGGCTGGAAGCTGTACCAGCCAGCGTCCAGCGTCGACTGGGCGACCACGAACCCGCCGAGCGCGTCCATCTGCTGGGGAAACGTCTCCCCGGACGCCGCGGGCGTTGCGCTGACGACCAGCAGCACGGCCAGGCCGACCACCAGCAGCTGACGGCCCGAGCGGGCGACGCCGCCGGGCAGCGCCACCCGCACGGACGGCCCCTCGCGCGTCCAGCCGACGCAGAAGACGCCGCCGACGCCGGCGACGAGCAGCGCCGTGAACAACAGCTTCGGGTGCGCGACCGACACGTTCGCGACGAGCATGCCCGTCACCGCCGCCAGGGTCGCCGCCGTGCCGGACAGGCCCGCGAGCGTCGCTCGCGACGGGCGTACCAGCGCGACGAGCGCGAGGCCGACGCCCAGTAGCGGCGCCACCAGGCCGGCCCATCCCGCGGGCGTCACGACGCCGTCTGCCGCGGCGAGCGCGGTGCCGACGCGCCAGGCGACGGCGCCGCTGCCCAGCGCGAGCGCCAGGGCGCCCCACGTCGGTCGGCCGGCGATGAACCGCCCGAGTGCGTCCCGGGTCGACCGCCCGGAGTCGTCGTCCGTTCCGTTCGCCGTCCGGCGGTCGTCGCGATCACGTGCCATATTCGTACACCCCGTCGTCGTCCGGGTCGTACTGCACGACCAGGAGCATGTTGGAGAGATCGACCTGGTCTGCGGCCAGGTGCGAAGAGTGAATCCTGGCGTTGTACAGCTGGAACGCCGCCCGCTCGCCGGGGCGGGTCGCCCCGGGCGTGCTGCCGGCGATCTGCAGCGGGTCGTTCGTGTTCAGGTGGTCGTTCGGGTTCGGACCCGCGTACGCCAGGAACTGGTCGTACACCGAGTCGTTGCGGCGCTCGTCCAGGATGAACCCGCGCCAGATAGCCTTCTTGGCTGTGATGTGGTTCGTCTGGAAGCTGACGCCGTCGATCTTCGCGGTGTCGCTCCGTATGAGCAACCGCAGGTTCCCGTTGAGCCCCGGTAAGGACCCGACGTCGAGGGTCTTTTCGATCTGCAGGCCCTGGACGTAGCTCTTTTTGATCTCGAACGTCACGGCGGGGACGAGTCGCTGTGGTACCTTGCTGGGGACGGCCGTCGCTTCTGAGGCCGACATGTAGTCGGCGGTCATGTTGAACCCACCCGTCGCCGTGATCGGGATCGACACGCCCACCCCGGAACTCAACACCAGCAGGCCGACGAGCGCCCAGAGCGTGAGCAACACGCCGACCCCGCTGGCCAGTCGTCTGTTGTCGTACATCGTTCGATCCTCTGTGGACCATCGCGAGTACGCCGACGACGGTCGGACCAGACGATTCCCCCCGGCGCCGATCGGTCGTCGCCGATCGCCGCCCGTCCCCGCCGTCCGCCGCCGTCGGTCGCACCGATCCGGATCGTTCCCCCCCGGTCGTCAGCTCCACGGCGCGGCGGCCGCAGAGCGGACTCGCGATCGGTCTCCAGGTTCCGATATTGATACCATCACACATCAAAGTATCGGCCTTAACGGGCGAGTTACTTGCGTGGCGTTCGCGGGTCGGTCACCGCTGTCGCCCGACGGGATCGGTTCGGGCCGCTTAACCCCGCCCGGCTACAGGATTCGAACATGTCGCTGGCGATTCGCGCGCGAGACCTCGTGAAGGACTACGGCGACGTCCGGGCTCTGGACGGCCTCGATCTCTCGGTCGAGTCCGGGAAGTTCTTCGGCCTGCTGGGCCCGAACGGCGCCGGGAAGACGACGTTCATCAACGTGCTGGTCGGGCTCGTCCGCCAGTCGAGCGGCCACGCCGAGGTGTTCGGCCACGACGTGCGCGAGGAGTACCAGCAGGCCCGCGACGCCATCGGACTGGCTCCCCAGGAGTACAACGTCGATCGGTTCTTCCCGATCGCGGAAGTCCTGGAGCACAAGGCGGGCTACCACGGCATCCCGCCGGCCGAGGCGAGCCGGCGCGCCGAGCAGGCACTGAAGACCGTCGGCATCTACGACAAGCGCGACACCCGCTTCGACTGGCTCTCCGGCGGGATGAAGCGACGGTTCGTCCTCGCGCGGGCGCTGGTCTCGAACCCCGACCTGTTGATCCTCGACGAGCCCACCGCCGGCGTCGACGTCGAGTTGCGCCACGACCTGTGGGAGCTCATCCAGGAGCTCAACGACGAGGGGACGACCATCCTGCTGACCACCCACTACATCGAGGAGGCCGAGCGCCTCTGTGACCGGGTGGCCATCGTCGACCAGGGCCGGAAGGTCGAGGTCGCCACGCCGGACGAACTGATGGACCGCGGGACCGACCGGGTCACCGTCGGCTTCGAGAACCCGCCCGCCGACGCCCCCGCGCTCGACCTGCCCGACGTGCAGGACGCCTGGCTCGAAGACGACCACCTGGTCGTGACCGCCGCCCGGGGCAGCGCCATCGTCCCCGACCTCCTGCGGACGCTGGACTCGCGGGGGTACCGCGTCGCCGAACTCGACGTCGAGCGCGCCTCGCTCGAAGAGGTGTTCGTCGACCTCACGCGGACCGACGACGAGGCCGAACGGGAGGAGGTGCTCGAAGCGTGAGCGGCGACACCGGCGACGCCCTCGACGAGGGGGGGACGCGCACGCCCAGCGCCGTCGACCGCCTGCTCGAGCGGGTCCTGCCCACGGGGTTCCGGACGCTGTTCCACCGCGAAGTGCTGCGCTTCGTCCGCCGGCCGCGCAACACGTTCCTCCCGCCGGCGATCACGAACGTGCTGTACTTCTCGGTGTTCGGCGTGATCCTCGGCGGCCGCATCGACAACATTCAGGGCTTCTCCTACATCGTGTTCATCCTCCCGGGGCTGATCGTCCTCGGCGCCATCTCGAACGCCTTCGAGAACGCCTCCTTCTCGATCTTCCACGG
>JBDGSW010000167.1:0-16576 GCA_042217345.1 Haloarculaceae archaeon | reverse complement strand
CGATGCGGTCGTAGATCTCCTCGACGACGCCCTCGGCCTCCTCGATGCTCATGTCCGGGCCGCCGACGACGTTGACGAGCGCGGAGTTGGCGCCGTCGAACTCGACGTCGAGCAGGGGCGAACGGAGGGCAGAGCGAATGGAGTCCTGGGCCTTGTTCTCGCTGTCGGACTCGCCGAGGCCGATCATGGCGACGCCGCCGTTCTCCATGATCGTGCGGACGTCGGCGAAGTCGACGTTGACCAGGCCGGGCTTGGTGATCAGCTCGGTCATGCCCTTGACCGAGCGCATCAGGACGCGGTCGCAGATCTTGAACGCGTCCTGCAGCGGCATCGAGGGCGCGTAATCGAGCAGGCGATCGTTCGGGACGACGATGACCGTGTCCGAGACCGCGCGCAACCGTTCGAGGCCGGCGTCGGCGTTCGCGCGGCGGCGCTCGCCCTCGGCGGTGAACGGAATGGTGACGATCGCGATCGTGAGCGCGCCGGCGTCCTGGGCGGCCTGGGCGACCACCGGCGCGGCGCCGGTGCCGGTGCCGCCGCCGAGCCCGGCGGTGACGAACACCATGTCGGAGCCGTCGATGGACTGCTGGATGTCCTCGATGTTCTCCTGGGCGGCCTCCTCGCCGATCTTGGGGACCGAACCGGCCCCGCGGCCGTTCGTTCGCTTCTTGCCGATGAGGATCTTGGTGTCGGACTTGACCTCGTCGGCGAGGTGCTGGGCGTCCGTGTTCGCGGCGACGAGCTTCGCGCCGTGGATGCCCTCCTCCATCATGCGCGTGACGGTGTTGCCGCCCGCGCCGCCGCAGCCGACGACGGTGATCTTCGTCTCCAGGTCCTTGACGACGCTCGCCAGTTCCTCGTCGGTCATCGTCCCCGAGTTCGATACCTCCTCCGTGGCGGCCCCGTTGCCGGAACTGGCCGGCTCCTGTGCTCTGGCCTGTTCCCGTTCTTCCTCGGCCTCCTCCATGGCGTCGTTGATAATCGAGTCCATATTTAAATGAGGGATTGCAGACCAGGATTAATTATCTTTCCCCTCCTGTCAGACCCACGTCAGACGCTGCCTTCGCGAAATTAGGGGCGGATTAAACTACACGGGGAAGCGATGGACCCGTTCGGTCCGGACCTGGTCGGGCGTGACGGTCTCATCGTTGATACGCACGGGCTCGCCGTCCGCGAGTCGGCCGAACTTCGGCCCCTCTGGCACGCCCAGCTCGGCCGCCTTCGCCGGATCGAACGCCGTCTCGTGCGCCACGACCGCGTCGGTCGCCCGATCGACCGCGTCGTACTTCTCGCGGAGTAGGCCGCACATACCGTCGATAAGCGCGTCGTACTCGGCCGGGTCGGCCAGCAGCGCCCGGTCGCCGAGTCGGGTGGCGCTCTCGGTGGCCTCGTAGGCGACCGCACCCGCGGCGACCAATGCGATCGCCGCCGCCCGGTCGACCGCCTGGGCCTCCGCCAGCAGGTCGGTCGGCAGGTCGACCACCGAGAGCTCGGCGTCGGGATCGATCGTCTCGGCCTGGGTGCCGAACCGGAGTCCGTCTTCGACCGGACAGAGGGCGTCGGTCGCCCGGTCGACCAGCGCCAGGGGGACGCCGTCGACCGCCCGGAGCCAGGTCTCGCTCACGATCCGGTACCCCAGCTCCTCGATCACCGACGCGAGGCTCGGGTGCTCGCCGTCCAGCAGCGCCAGTTCGGCGTCGCTCTGGACGAACGCCGCCTCGATCACGTCCCGATGGCGCGCGGGGTGGCCCATCGCGTCGAGCCCCCAGTCGGGGGCGACGTGGCCGACCGCCCAGTCGGTCTCCCGGACGACGCGCTCGAACCGCGGGGCGTAGTGACCGCCGCCGAAGCCGACGACCTGGCGGCGAAAGCCCGCCGTGTCGCCGGCGAGCCCGGGGCGGTCGGGAGGTTCGCCCGCGAGGTCGAGGATCGACCGGGCGACCGCCCGCGCTCCCGCGGGGTCGTCCCACTGGGCCTCGCCGCTGCCGAGTTCGACGAACAGCGAGGGCGCGCCCACGTCGGTCGGGCCGTGGTGGGTCGCCTCGGTCCCCACCTCGTAGCCCTCGGGCGCGTGCTCGGCGAAGGCTTCGAGGAGTCGACTGTGTGCGTTCGGGCACGCCCGCGCGAGGGCGTTGGGTTCCCCGCCGTGATCCGCGGGCCCGAAGTTGCCCGTGAAGTGCGCGGTCAACAGCGGCCCGGTCTCGCCGCTGTGCCGGGAGGCGAACACGAGCAGGTCGGGGTCGTCGAACGCGCTCGCGACCCCGTCGAGTTCGAGGTGCCACTCCGCGAACGTCCGTAGCTCGAAGCCGTCGGTCCGGTATACCGATCCGCCGCCGTCGGCGTCCGGCAGCGAGTCGTCGGTCGTCTCGTCCCAGTCGGCCAGCGCCAGCAGGTGCTCGCCGACGTGCTCAGAGGCCCGGTCGGCCCGGCTGACGACGACGGCGATCATCAGTCCGCCCCTCCCGGTTCGGGTCGACCGTCGCCGAGGGCCGCTCGCGCGGCGGCGACGGCGATCCCGAGGGCGTCCCGCAGGTGGGCCCGCCGGCGGACGAACAGCGCGAGCCCGGCGAGCAGGTAGACGGCGGTGAACGCGAACAGCATGGTGATGCTGGCGGCTTCGGCCCGCGGCTCGGGCAGTCCCGACAGCTTCAGCAGGTAGAACTCGATGAGGACCTGCGAGGCGAACAGGACGAACAGCGCGAGCGCCTCCCGCAGCGAGATGCGGAAGTCGATGAGGACCGCCAGGGCGAAAAACGACTGGGCGGCGGTGATCCAGATCTCGGCGGTCTGTTTGGTGTCGAACGGCAGCGTCCCGGCGGCCCCGAGCGCGAGCGAGAACACGACCGCGAGCGTGCCGATCAGCAGCGTCCACTGGTTGAACTTCGAGGAGATCAGGGCGTTGAACCCCGCGGTCGAGCGCGCCTTGTTGACGAGGACGGCGACGACGATCAGCTCCGGGGCCTCGCTGGCCAGCGGCGCGATCCACTGGATCATGAAGAACTCCGGGACGCCAATGGCGACGCCCAGGTTCTCGAGCCCGTGGGCGAACGGCTCGACCGCGGTGAAGATCATCGCGCCCGCGTAGGCGAACAGCCCGACGACGACGAGGACCCGGAGCCAGCGCGGGCGTCGCTGGAAGTACGCCGGAACGCCGACGTGGTCGGTCGGCTCCTCGACGTCGCCGGCGATCACGATCCCCATGTAGGCGACGTACAGGCCGACGAGGACGACCGTGTCGAGCATCCCGATGCCGCCGCCCATCGGGACGGCGAACGCCCACGCGGTCGCCAGCAGCAGGAACGTGATCTCGGTCCCGAGGTCGCGGTCGATGGCCACGCGGTCGGCCAGCAAGCCCTCGCGGCGTTCGACCGCGGGGTCGCTCGTCCGCCGGGCCTGCCAGACGGTGTAGAAGGCGATGCCAGCCCATCCCAGGCCGATCAGGATCCGGTTGGCGCCGGTCATGTTGGCGACCGCGAGGTTCGCGTCGTGACACGCTTCGGCGATCGCCGTCCCCTGGCCCTCGGCCGCGAGCCGGGCGGTCTCCCGGGAGATCGCGCCGCAGGCGTCGGCGGTCGCCCCGCCCGCGCCCGCGCTCCAGGCGTACAGCGCGTCGACGGCGTACTCGGGGGCAACCGCCAGCACGGCCAGGACGGCCAGGGCGAACGCCCGCGGGACGTCCTTCTCGGCCGTCTCGGCGGCCCACGCGAGCATGAACGACGCGCCGAGGACCGCCAGGCCGCTGACGGCCACCGTCGCGGTCGTCCCGAGGGACGCCCCCGTCAGGACCGCGCCCACCCAGGGCGCGGTCAGGAGGAAGGCCGCAACCACGGCGGTCAGCGGGTGGCGAAGCGAACTCACGGGCGAACGGAGGCCGCATCGAAAGGAAGGTCTTGCGGAATCGGGGGGCGTCGGGGACGCGGACGGCACCAACCGGCCGCGGTGGGCACGGAGGTCGCAAGAACGGTGCGGTTATGTCGGCGCCGCCGCCTGCTGGGAGCATGGACGTGTACGGACTGATCGGCAACCCCGTCGGCCACTCGCTGTCCCCGCCCATGCACGAGGCGGCCTACGAGGCGCTCGACCTCGACGCCCGCTACGTCGCCTTCGAGCCCGCCGCGGACGAGGGCGCCGCCGCCGTCGAGAGCGCCGCGACGCTCTCCGTCGCCGGCCTCAACGTCACGATCCCGTTCAAGCAGGCCGTCCTCGAGGCCGTCGAGCCCGACGAGCTGGCCGCCCGCATCGGCGCCGTCAACACGATCGACTTCGCCACCGACCCGCCGACCGGCTACAACACCGACGCCCGCGGCGCGGTCCGCGCGCTCGAGGAACACGACGTCACCCTCGAAGGCACCGCCGTCGTCGTCGGCGCCGGCGGCGCGGGCCGGGCGGTCGCGTTCGGCCTCGCCGACGCAGGCATGACCGTCGAGATCGCCAACCGGACCGTCGAGAAAGCCCACGACCTCGCCGCTGACGTCCCGGACGCGACCGGCCACGGCCTCGAGGCCCTGCCCGAGTTGCTCGCGGATGCGGACGTACTCGTCAACGCCACCAGCGTCGGCATGGAGGCGGACCGCTCGCCGGTCCCCGCCGACGCGCTGCACGGCGACCTCGCGGTGCTCGACGCCGTCTACGACCCGATCGAGACGCGGCTGCTCCGCGACGCCGCGGCGGCGGGCGCGACGACGGTCGACGGCGCCTGGATGCTGCTGTACCAGGGGGTCGCCGCGTTCGAGCGCTGGACCGGCGAACCCGCACCGGTCGCGGCCATGAACGAGGCCCTCCGGGCGCGACTTTAAGTGGGGCCGCTGAATATATCGCACCATGGGGCTGCTCGAGAAGTTGAAATCGGCAATCGGCCTCGACGGCTCCGGGTCCGGGAGCCGCTCCGGAGCCGCCGAGCCCGCGCGAGACGACGTCGACGTCACGGTCGAACGGGAACCGGAGCGCGAGCCCGAGCCGGCGACCGACAGCGAGGCCGCCGTCAAGGGGACCGACGACGCCGCGTCCGAGGCGGCCGTCGGCGGCGCGAGCGGGGCCGAGGAGGAACCGGACGGAGAATCGACCGCCGCCGCGACCGCGTCGGCCGACGCCAGCCCGACGGAGGCAGCGGCCCGCGAGGACGACGCGACGGCGGACGCGGCGACCGAGGCCACGGCGGACTCGGCGGGGGACGCGGCGACCGAGGCTGCGGCGACAGCCGACACTCAGGACGACGAGTCCGAGGCGTCCACAGCGGCCGCGGAGGCCGACTCGTCCGCGGCAGTCGAAGGCAGCGAGGCGCCCGAAGAGACCGAGGAGACCGAGGCGCTCACACCCGACGTCGCGAACGCCGACGAGCCGGTCGACACGATCACCGGCATCGGCCCGGCCTACGCGGAGACGCTCGGCGAGATCGGCGTCGAGACCGTCGGCGACCTCCTGACGACCGGCGCCGACGAGGTGGCCGAACAGACCGACCTCTCTGACAAGCGGGTCGGCCGCTGGATCGACAACGCCCGCGACGAGGAGAACTGAAACCGCAAGACCGTTACTGACGCTCGTCCTCCCGGCGACTGATGACCCACACGGTCCGGACCGACGGGGCCGCCTTCCGGTCGGTCGCGGCGACGGTCCCGGCCGGGACGCGCGTCCCCGTCGAGGTCCGCACCACCGTCGCCGACCCCTTCGACGCGTACCGCCGGGCTCGGACCGGCGACGGCGCGGGCGGGGTCTACCTCGCGACCACCGGCGGGCAATCGGGCTGGGGGTACTTCGGCGTCGACCCGATCGACTGGGTGACCGTCGGCCCCAACGACGGCCCGGCGCTGTCGGCGCTGACAGACCGGCTGGACCGCGAGGCGCTGGTCCGGGGCGAGGGCGACGTCCCCTATCCCTGCGGGGCCGTCGGCTGGCTGTCCTACGACGTCGCGCGCGAACTGGAAATCCTGCCCGACAGCGCCGCGCGCGACCGCGACCTCCCGCGCCTCCAGGTGGCGCTGTACGACCGCCTGGCCGCCTGGCCGGAGCCGCGGGACGACGGCGCGGTGACCCTGCGCGTGACCGCCTGTCCGCGGGTCGACCCGAGCGGCGAGTCGGGGTTGGCGCCGGACGCCGCCTACGAGCGCGGCGTCGAGCGGGCGCGCGACCTGATCGAGCGCGCCACCAGCGGCGACCCCGGGGTGGGCGAGCCGCCGGCGCCCGAGGCGACGGACGCGAGGTTCGAGAGCGACTGCGGGCGGGCGGCGTTCGCCGACCGCGTCCGACGGGTCAAGCGGGCGATCCGCGACGGGGAGACCTTCCAGGCGAACGTCTCCCAGCGGCTGACCGCTCCGGCGGCCGTCCACCCCGTCGCGGCGTTCGACGCCCTCCGCCGGGTTAATCCGGCACCGTACTCCGCGCTCGTGGAGTTCCCGGGCGTCGACCTGGTGAGCGCCAGCCCCGAGCTGCTCTTGTCCGTCGACGGCGACGAGCTGGTCACCGAGCCCATCGCGGGCACCCGACCGCGCGGTGCGACGCCCGGCGAGGACGATCGACTGGCGGCCGATCTGCGCCGCGACGACAAAGAGCGAGCCGAGCACGCTATGCTGGTCGACCTGGAGCGCAACGACCTGGGGAAGGTCGCCGACTACGGCAGCGTCGAGGTCGCGGACTACCGTCGGGTCGACCGCTACAGCGAGGTGATGCACCTCGTCTCGGCGGCCCGGGCGACCCGCCGGACCGACGTCGACCTCGGAGACGCGATCGCCGCCGTGTTCCCCGGCGGGACGATCACCGGCGCGCCCAAGCCCCGGACCATGGCACTCATCGACGAGGTGGAGGCCACGCGTCGCGGGCCCTACACCGGGAGCATCGGCCTGTTCGGGTTCGACGACCGGGCGACGCTTTCCATCGTCATCCGGACGCTGGTGCGCGACGGCGCGGCGTACCACCTCCGCGTCGGCGCCGGGATCGTCCACGATTCGGTGCCCGACCGCGAGTACGACGAGACCCTGGACAAGGCGCGGGCGCTGGTGACCGCCGTCGACGAGGCCCTCGGCCGGCGGGCCGATCTGGCCGTGGAGGAGCCGTGAGAGTCCTCGTGATCGACAACTACGACTCGTTCGCTTACAACCTCGTCCAGTACCTCGGCGCGGTCGTCACCGACCCGACCCGGGGCGTCGTGGACGACCCGGACGCCGGCGAGGTCCGCGTCCGGCGCAACGACGCGATCTCGGTCGCGGGGATCCGCGACCTCGACCCGGACGGGATCGTCGTCTCGCCCGGCCCGGGCACTCCCGCCGAGGCCGGGATCTCGACGGCCGTCTTCGCCGAGCTGTCGTATCCAACGCTCGGGGTCTGCCTGGGCCACCAGGCGCTGTGTGCCGCCAACGGCGCGACGGTCGGCCGCGCCGACGCGGTCGTCCACGGCAAGCCCTCGACGATCGCACACGACGGCCGCGGCCTGTTCGCCGGGCTTCCCGAACGCCTCGACGTGGGTCGGTACCACTCGCTGGCGATCGCCCGCGAGGAGCTGCCGGCCACCCTCGAGGAGACCGCCTGGACCGTCCAGGCCGACGCGGACGGTGACGGGGAGGGCGCCGACCGCGTCGTCATGGGCGTGCGCCACCGCGAGCGCCCCCACTACGGCGTCCAGTTCCACCCCGAAAGCGTCCTGACCGACGCGGGCGAGCGACTGATCGCGACCTTCTGTGAGCTATGTACGAGTACCACGTGAACGGCGAGCTGGTGCCGGCCGACGCGGCGACCGTCAGCGTTCGCGACCGCGGCTTCCGCTACGGCGACGCCGCGTTCGAGACGCTGCGGGCCTACGGCGGATCGGTCTTCGAGTGGGACGCCCACGAGCGGCGCCTCCGGACCACCTGTGAGACGCTGGGGTTCGCCGCGGCCGTGCCCGACGACCTCCGCGAGCGCGTCCGGGCGACTCTGGCCGCCAACGACCTCGCGGACGCCTACGTCCGGCTGTCGGTCACTCGGGGCGTCCAGCCCGGGAAGCTGACGCCCGCCACCGAGTTCGATCCGACTGTCGTCGTCGCCGTCGACGACCTCCCACGCGGCGGCGTCGACGGCACCGCCGTCTGGGACGAACCGGCGATCGTCCAGACGGTCAGGACGCGCCGGACGCCCGGCGAGGCCGTCCCCGCCGACGCGAAGACGCACAACTACCTGAATGGGATCCTCGCCCGGCTGGAACTCCGACGGGCCGAGACCGCCGACTACAGCGCCGACGAGGCGCTGCTCCGGACGACCGACGGCCACGTCGCCGAGGGCGCGACGAGCAACGTCTGCTTCGTCGACCGCGGCGTCCTCAAGACCCCGGGCACCGACTGCGACGTCCTCCCCGGGATCACCCGCGAGGTCGTCCTCGACCTGGCGCGCGGGGAGGACTTCCCCGTCGAGACCGGTCGCTACGACGTCGACGACGTCCGGCACGCCGACGAGGCGTTCCTCACGAACACGACCTGGGAACTCCGCCCGATCGAATCGGTCGACGGCATCGACGTCGGCGCGGGGCCGATGACGCAGTTGCTCACCCGGCTGTTCGACGAACTGGTCGAGCGGCGCCACTACGGCGAGTAGCGACGAGGGCGGTCAGACGACGTCCTCGCGGTCGGTGTCGGGCAGGTCGAGCACCAGGTCGGGACCGAACGCACCGGCGGGCGTCTGATAGCCGGCCGGCGCCTGGCCGTCGCCGACGCGATCGGCGATCTCGAGGGCGGCGTCGACGGTCAGCGAGTACCCGTCGGGCGTCTCCAGACGCGAGACGGCGCGGTCGCCATGGTCGGTCGTCACCTCGCCCCAGACGTGGCTGCGAGCGTCCGCCCGGGCGCGCTCGCTCGGGCCGTCGACGGTCGCGTCGATAAGCCGCTTGAGCGCGTCTTTGACCGGCTCGGCGGCCAGGACGGGCTCGAACCAGCGGCCGGCGCGCATCGCCCACACCATCGGCTCCGGGGCGGCCATGTACACCTCGACGTTCGGGATGCCGGTGGTCCGGTAGGCCGTCGAAACGTCGCCCCACGGGATCGTGACCGCCGTTCGCTCGCCCCGGCCGAAGTCGATCCGGCGGGTCTTGTACGCCGCCGGCACCGCTTCGAGCCGGCCCTCGCGCCGCACCAGCCCGCCCTCGGCGTTGTCGACCATCGTCTTGGCCGTCCCCGGCGACAGCGCGTCCAGTCCCTCGAACGCCAGCGTCAGGGTCGTCGCCTCGGGCAGGCGCTCGGCGAGGTGGGCCGCCAGGCAGTCCGTCGGGACGACGTCGAAGCCGACGCCGGGCATGCAGGTGACGCCCGCGTCCGCGGCCCGGGCGTCGTAGTCCGCGACGCCCTCGAAGACGTCGATCTCGCCGGTGATGTCGAGGTAGTGCGTCTCACCCGCCAGACAGGCCTCGACCAGCGGCTCGTAGGTGTCGATGAAGGGGCCGGCGCAGTTGAGCAGGACGTCGGCCGCCGCCGCGTTCTCCTCGACGGCGCCGCGGTCGGCCAGGTCGAACGCCCGCCACTCGCAGCCGAGCTCGGCGGCCTGATCGCGGACCGTCTGTTCCGTCCGCCCGGCAATCGTCAGGTCCATCCCCCGCTCGGCTGCCGCCGCCGAGATCAGCCGGCCCGTGTACCCGTAGGAGCCGTAGACGAGCAGATCCGTCATGTGCCAGCGCTCGACGGCGACCCCCGTTAAACTGGCGAGTCGGTGCGACGCGGTCGCGACCGGGCGAATTCGCGTCCGTGTGATTCAAACCGGGGGCGACCCAAGCGCGGCCATGGACGAGGACAGTCGGATCGCCGCGCTGTCGGCCGTCCCCGACGACACCACCTTCCTGTTCCGGGTCCGGCCCGTCGACGACGAGAGCGAGAGGGAAGCGATCCTCGTCACCCCGCCCGACGGCGACGACGGCGACGTGGTCGCCTGGCTCAACTACTGCCAGCACTTCACGCACATCAAACTGGACAAGAGCTCGGGCGCCCCCATGCGCGACGGCGAGTTGGTCTGTGCCAACCACGGCGCGTACTTCGAGTCCGACACCGGCTACTGCACCTTCGGGCCCTGCGAGGGGGCGTACCTCGACGCCCTGGACGTGACGGTCGCCGACGGTGCGGTGTACCTGACCGACGACGACTACGCGTTCGCGGGCACGGGCGGCATCGAGACCGACGACGCGGACCTGACCTCGAAGTCGAACTACGAGTTCTAGTGCTGCAGGCCCTTCGCGAAGCCGACGGTCACGAGGATCGACCCGACGAGCGCCAGCAGGACGACGGGAACGAACCCCAGCAAGAGCCCGGGGTCGGCGCTGTAGGCGATCCCGAAGCCCAGCGGGACGAGCACGACGAGGGTCGCGCCGAGCAGCGTCCACCGGCGCTGGCGGGCGGTAAACGGCGGCTGGGGGACGGTCCGGCCGCCGGTCCGGCCGGGGATCGCCAGCCCGCCGGCGACGACCGTCAGTCCCCAGACGATCGCCAGGAACGAGACGAACAGCGAGGGGCCCATCGCCGCGGCGGTGCCGCGCCGGCCGACGGTGCCCGTGACCGCCTGGCTGTGCATCCCCACGAGCGCCAACAGCGGCGGATACGCCAGGGTGAGGATCCCCCCGAACAGCAGGACGAAGCCCGCGCCGACGAGGGCGGTTCTGACGGTCGCGCCGAGCGATCCGCTCACGTCCACACTCTCGACGGTCGGCGCCCTATAGTTTGCTACTCCTTGACGGCGTGAACGGAGGTGACGCCCCCCGCTTACTCGATTCGGAAGACCGGTTCCTCGACGGCTTCGCTCTTGCACTCCGGGCAGCGACTCGGCCGGTTGACGAGGTCGTCGAAGTCGGTGAAGCCGCAGTCCTCACACCGCGGCGGCGCCACGAGGAGTTGTTCGTCGGCGTGGTCCAGCGACTGGGCGATGTGTTCGACGTGACTGACCGCCGTGTTGGCCCGGATCTCGAAGTCCCGGGCGATCGCCCCCGCCGACAGCGGTTCCCCACGGAGCCGGTCGGCGATGCGCTGCCGCGTCGTCTTGCTCGCGTCGGCCTCGCGCATGCCGGCGGTTTGGATCGGACTGACATACGTCTTCTGGGCAGTGGCCGGGCGTGAACCCCAGAGCAGTTGCGGGCCGCTGCGGTGCGGTGGCGGTTCGGAGCGGAGTATAGCGGAGGCGGAAGCGGTGGGAAGCGGGAAGGTCGCGGAGCGGGGCGGTAGCACCAGCGCAGCAGCCGAGCGCGACCAGCGGTCGCGCTCGGCCTTTTTGGTCCAGATTTTTGCGCGACGGGTTCCCGCAGCGGCCCTCAGGGCCGCGAGGAAACCCGTCGTGGAAAAAGGTGGAAGGAAAAAGAACTTACCCGCCAGGATAGACCCTGACGGTATGGAAGCAGTGGTGCTCGCCGGGGGATACGCGACTCGCCTGTGGCCCGTGACCAAGCACAGGCCGAAGATGCTCCTCCCGGTGGGTGAGACGACGGTCATCGACCGCATCCTGACGGAACTGGAGGCCGACGACCGGATCGACGACGTCTACGTCAGCACCAACGAGCGCTTCGCCGCCGACTTCCAGGCCCACGTCGAACGGCGGGGCTACGAGAAGCCCCAGCTCTCCATCGAGGAAACGACCGCGGAAGACGAGAAGTTCGGCGTCGTGGGCGCGCTCGCCCAGCTCGTCGAACGCGAGGGCGTCGACGACGACCTGCTGGTGATCGCCGGCGACAACCTCATGGGATTCGGCGTCAGCGACTTCCTCGATTACTTCGAGGCCAAGGGCGCGCCGACGCTGGCAGCCTACGACGTCGGCAGCCGCGAGAAGGCAAAGTCCTACGGGCTGGTCGAACTCGACGGCGAGGAGGTCGTCGACTTCCAGGAGAAGCCCGCCGACCCCAACAGCACGCTGGTGTCGATCGCCTGCTACGCGTTCCCCGCCGAGAGCATCCGCTTTTCGGAGTACCTCGACGGCGACAACAACCCCGACGAGCCCGGCTGGTTCATCCAGTGGCTCCAGGGTCGGGAGTCGGTCTACGCCTACGCGTTCGACGACGCCTGGTACGACATCGGCACGCCCGAGAGCTACCTCGAGGCGGTCGCGTGGGCGCTGGACGGCGGCAACCTCGTCGCCGAGGACGCCACCGTCCAGGGCTCGGAAATCGGCGAGAACGTCCACGTCCTGCCCGGCGCGACCGTGATCGACTCGAACGTCGAGGCGTCGGTCATCTTCTCGGACACCACCGTCGAGGACTGCGAGATCCGCGAGTCCATCATCGACAAGGAGACCCACGTCGAGAACCTCGATCTGGCGGGCGCGCTCATCGGCGCGCACACCCAGATCACGAACGGGAACTAGTCGGGGCCGGCGCCCGCTCACTCGGCGGCCAGCCGCTCGACCAGCCCGCCAACGATCGCCACGCCGTACTCCAGCGGCAGCGCCGCGGTCGCGGCATCCGTCCTGGCCGCCCACGCCCGGTAGCCTTCCCGATCTTCGTAGACGTTCCCGTACGGACAGACGATCCCGTAGGTCTCCGCGGGCGTGAATGGCGGCGTCGCGTCGACGTCGGGCGCGACGCCGACGGAGAAGACCGCCGTCTCCGGGGACGCGCGGACGGTGCCGTCGGCCACGGAAAAGCGGATCGTCGCGCCGGTCGTCACACACCGCGTGCGGATCGTCGCCGGCTGGCCGGTCAGGAACGGCACGGCGATCGGGTCGAACGCACACTGGTAGGCCTGCCGGCCGTCGTCGGTCTCCAGCACGTGCGGCGAGTCGTCTGTCGTGCACAGGTCAGCGGCGCCCAGTGACTCGCCGTCGGCTGATTCGACGGCCGCGTCCAGCGCCGCGAGCCAGTCGTCGGCCGTGCGGACCGCGTCCGCGCCGTAGACGGCGGCGAGTTCGTCGCCGACGCGCGCCGGGAGTTCGATCGCCGCGAGGTCGGTGCTCGGTTCGATCGGTATCGTCTCGTCTTCGGCAGTCATGGATCGGCTCCGCTTGTACTTCGATAGTCGAAGTTTTTATACTGTGAAGTCCAAAGTATTGGCGTAACTGCGAGGATTCGAACTCATGGACGAGAACCCGTGTCCGGAGGGACTGGCCGGTTGTTACTGCGTGCTGTCGGACGTAATGGATCTACTCGGGCGGAAGTACGCGATGGACGTGGTGTGCATCGTCGGCGTTCACGGACGGGTGCGCTTCGGCGAGCTGGAGGCGCACCTGCCCGAGGCCAGCACCTCGACGATCTCGGATCGGCTGGACGAGCTCGAAGCAGCGGGGCTGCTCGAACGCGAGCAGTACGACGAGATCCCGCCCCGCGTCGAGTACGAGCTGACGCCGGACGGCATGGAGCTGGCCGAGCACCTGGAGCCGCTGCTGGAGTGGGTCGCCGAGCGGGAGTTAGCGGTGTGAACCAGCGAGCGCCGCGGCGAGACCGCCGATCGCGCGCTCGGATCCCTCAACGTACTTGTGAGTCGGTAGCGAACGGGAGACATGAGCGAGTCAGAACTCAACCAGGGGCTGGAGGGGATCGCCGTCGCCGAGACGCGGCTCAGTCACATCGACGGCGAGGCCGGCGAGTTGACCATCGGCGGCTACCCGGTCGGCGAACTCGCGGGCAACGCCACCTTCGAGGAGACGCTGTTTCTGCTGTGGAACGACCGCTTGCCGACCGCCGAGGAACGCGAGGACGTCCGCGCCGACCTCGCGGACCGCCGCGAGATCGACGAGACGGTCTACGCGGTGCTAGAGCGGGCGGCCGCCGAGGAGAAGCCGGCCATGGACGCGCTGCGGATGGGTGCGGCCGCCGCGACGCTCGGCACCGACGACGGCGACCCCGAGACCGACGTCGAGCGGGTCGTCGCGGCGTTCCCGACGATCGTGGCCGCCTACTGGCGCTACCGCGAGGGCGAAGCGCCAGTCGATCCGCGCCCGGACCTGCGTCACGCCGCGAACTACCTGTACATGCTCACGGGCGAGGAACCAAACGCAGATGCGGCCCGAGGGCTGGAGACGTACCTGAACACGGTGGTCGACCACGGCCTGAACGCCTCGACGTTCACCGCCCGCGTCGTCGTCTCGACGGAGTCCGACGTGGTGTCGGCGGTGACCGCGGCCGTCGGGACGCTCAAGGGCCCGCTGCACGGCGGCGCGCCCGGCCCCGTCCTGGACATGCTCCGGGCGGTCCACGAGTCGGGCGACCCCGAGGGCTACGTTCGCGAGAAACTCGCTTCCGGCGAGCGCCTGATGGGCTTCGGCCACCGGGTCTACCGCGTCCGCGACCCGCGGGCGGCCGTCCTCGAGAGCGCGGCCGAACGGTTCTACGCCGACAGCGACGACGCCGCGTTCTTCGAGACGGTCACGAGCTTCGAGGAGACGGCCGTCGACCTGCTGGCCGAGCACAAACCGGACCGCCGGCTCGACACCAACGTCGAGTTCTACACCGCAGCCCTGCTGCACGGCGTCGGCGTCCCCCAGGAGCTGTTCACCGCGACGTTCGGGACCGCCCGCCTCGGCGGCTGGACCGCCCACGCGCTCGAACAACTCGAGAACAATCGTCTCATTCGGCCCCGCAGCCGCTACGTCGGCGACCGCGGCCGGACGTGGACGCCGGTCGAACAACGGTAAGCCTGCGCCGCTGCTCCGTCTTTCGGCGACCCGACGCGCCGTCGGCGCGACGGATACTGGTCACGCCAGCCGGGCGTCCGCGATCTCCAGGTACCCCCGGCTGCCCTCCCACACCGTGTCGTACTCCAGGTGAATTGCGCGCTCCATGTGCGGGCCGTCGGTCACCAGCGTCTCGAACTCGCCACCGCACCTTTTTTCCGCTCGGGTGCGCTTCGCGCACCACTCGCGCAAAAAATCTGCACCAAAAAGCCGGACGCGAGCCAGCGGCTCGCGTCCGGTGTCACGTGAGCGATCGTAGGGAACGAACTAGGGCTCGGAAGTCACAGCCCGTGAAGGAGCGACGCAAGCAAGAACGTCTTCCGGCCAACCGCCGCGCCGCCGGCGCGGCGGATGCTAGTCACGCCAGCCGCGCGTCCGTGATCTCCAGGTACCCACGGTTGCCTTCCCACACCGTGTCGTACTCCAGGTGGATCGCCCGCTCCATGTGCGGCCCGTCCGTGACAATCGTCTCGAACTCGCCGCCCTCCCCGAGGACGTGCACGCCGTACTCGTCGTTCAATTCGATCAGTTCGGCGAGGGCGTCGGCGTCCAGGGTGCGCCCGAGCCAGGACTCGTCCAGGCCGTAGGCCGCGACCTGGACGATCCGGATCTCGAAGCCGGCCGCGAGCATTTCCTCGGCGAGGTCGACCGGGTCTTCCTGCCACAGCGGAGCGAACAGGTCGGCGTCGAGGCGCTCGGCCATGGCCTCGATCCGGCTGGTCTGGTACTCGCTCTCGACGGCGCCGGCGGTCAGGCCGGCGATGCCGCCGTCGCGGTCGGCGGCGAGTTCCTCGAGGGCGGCCTCCAGGGGTTCGAGTTCGGCGTCGCCTTGCGCGCCGGCGTCGGTCGCGGTCTCGGCGTCGAAGTCCTCGGGGCGGACGTCCACGAGGGGGATCCCGACGCTCTCGGCGGCGAGGCTCGCGAGGTCAGTCGCCGGCACGTGGTACATGTAGGAGTCGCCCGCGGGGTGGACGGTCACCAGGCGCTCGACGGGGAGGCCGCGCTCGAGCGCGCGGTACAGCGCCCACGAGGAGTCCTTGCCGCCGGAGAACAGGCTCACCCACGCGCCGTCGGTCATGGCCGGACCTGCGGGCCTGGGCGGTAAAGCGCCGTCGGTCGCGGCCGGCTCAGGGTCGCTCGGCCACGTCGGCGTCGGTCTCCCCGTCGGCCTCGGGCTCGAGGTCGTTACTGCTGAGATACGAGGAAAAGCGCACGCCCACGAGGCTGATCAGGACGCCGGCGACGATGAACAACACGAGCTGCGGTCGGGGCTGGAGGGTGAAGGCCGCGACCGAGATCGGACCGGCCTGGACGGCGGGCACGGAGAAGGGATCGAACACGCCCGCGCGTTCGAGGAAGTACGCCGAAAAGCCACGGACGACGAGGCCGACGGCCACGGCGCCGAACGGGAGGTTGACGTAGGCGCCGCGGACGCGTTCCTCGCGGAGCAGCTCGTCGAGCAGGCGCCCGGTACTGCCCGCCAGCGCCGCGGCCGTCACCCACGGGATGGCGTCGTAGGCGAAGCGCGCGACCATGAGCAGCGGCGCCTGCGCGTCCATGCCGGAGATGCCGATGGCGCCGGCGAACACGCCGATCAGCGCCAGCCCCGCGGCCACGACGTAGGTGACCAGCGACACCTGCCCGGAGTAGAAGGCGTCCCGGACCTGCCCGGGCAGGGCGGCGAGGTAGCTGTCGACGCCCAGCCCCTTGTAGAGGAAGAACACGCCGATGACCGAGGCGATGGTCGCGGCGGCGATCGCGGGGCTCTCGGCCAGCCAGAGCAACAGCGGGATCGCCAGCAGGGCGACGCCGACGGGCACCAGCACGGTCTTGCGCAGTTCCTCGTCGGCGAGGAACTGCTTGAGCAGGTAGTACGTGGACTCGATGTCGCGGGCCTGGCGGACGACCACGCGGTCGACGGCGTCGACCCGCACCCGGCTCTCGACGATGGGGACCAGCCGCTCGTCCTCGGCGCTGTCGACGACGA
>JBDGSW010000016.1:0-17067 GCA_042217345.1 Haloarculaceae archaeon | reverse complement strand
GTCAAGCACGACCGCGACGTCAAGCACGACCGCGACGTCAAGCACGACCGCGACGTCAAGCACGACCGCGACGGCCACTTCAACCCCGACAGCGACCTCGACTTCCACCTCGACTGCGACGTCGACCGCGACGGAGACACCGATGCCCACCCCGACTCCGACGCCAGGCGGGACTGCGAGTCCGTCGCCCACGACCAGCGCGACCGTCCAGGCGCTCGTCCCGTTCGGGCTCCCGTGGTCGGCCGTGCGAGCAGTGTTCGACGTCCCGGTCGGGCCGCCGTAGCCGGCGCTCCGCCTGATCGCGGTCCTGCCGGGACGGCGTCGGCCTGGGACAGCAAATTCGAGGTGGAGCCCCCGCCCTCAGGGACCGAGGCGCGCAGCGCCGAGGGAGTTGGGCGGGGAGGACGTCAGGCTCGTTCGTCGCCGTGTTGCGAGCTGGCGTCGGACGTCGTCTGGCTGTACTCGGCCAGTTTCGACACGAGCGTACGGAGCGTGGCTCGCGACCGGGACGGGCCGTCGTAGAGCGGTCTGTCCTCCGTGTGCGCGACCAGGTCGCGCACCTCTTCGCGGACCGCCGGCGTCCGCTGGTCCTCCCGGTCGCCAGTCTTCAGTCCCAGCACGGTCTCGATGACGGCGCGGTGGGACTCGTTCTGGAACAGGTTGAGCAGCACGAGCACGTGGTCCTGGCGCCCGTCGCCCCAGACGGCGTCGGAACTGACGTGCTGGGCGGGCGAGCCGAGCTGATCGCGCAGCCGCGCGCCCGTCCCGCGCCGCAGCCAGTCGGTGTACCGCTGGTCGAACAACTGGACCGCCGTCTCCTGCCAGTGTGCGACCAGGGACTCCCGATCGGCGATCTGGTCCGTCGTCCGGTAGAGATACTGGAGGAAGTCGTCTGCCACGTCGGGCGGGGTCAGCTCCTGGACCCGTCCGTCCGCCTGTTCGGTCGGGACGAGCTCGACGTTCGTGAAGGCGCCGTCGGCCACCGAGACGTCGAGCGCCAGCCCCCGGTCCGTCTTGGTGCGGTCGGGCTGCTCGAACAGGAAGTTCCCGAGGCTGTAGAAGATGGGCGTCTCGTGGTACACTTCCCATCCCTGCGGGACGTGCGGGTGGTGACCGACCACGAGGTCGGCGCCAGCGTCCACGAACGCGCGTAACTGGGTCTGTCGACGCGGGGGCGGGAAGGGCACGTACTCGACCCCGCCGTGGGCGACGACGACCACGAGGTCGGACCGGTCTGCCTCTTCTGCGACGCGGGCCCGGCTCTCGACGTGCGAGATCCACGCCGTGCCGGGGCTGTCGTCGCCGGCGATCCCGAACTCGCGTTCGCAGAAACTGAACAGCGCGACGCTCGTCCCGTCGACGGTCGTCCGGACGGGCGCCATCGCCTCCCCGCGGTCGGCGCCCGCGCCGCACGTCGCGACGGCCTCGGCCTCGCAGGCGTCGAGCGTCGCGTCGAGTCCGTTCCAGCCGTAGTCCATCACGTGATTGTTGGCGAGCGTCACCGCGTCGACGCCGGCGTCGCGGAGCCGCGCCGCCGTGTCCGGCGTGGAGATCTTCGTGGGGCCGGACTTCGGGATCGGATCCTTCGGCGACGCGACCGGCGCCTCGAGATTGACGACGGAGACGTCGGCGGCCGAAACGCGCTCCTGGAGCCCGTCGGCGACCGGCTCCGCGCGGTGGTTCGTCGCGCAACAGAGATCGCCCGCGATGAACAGTCGCGACGCGTCGTCCTCGGCCGACGAGCATTCGTCTGGCATGTCTGGCTCGGCCCGGCCTTCCGCGTCGCGACGGTTAGTTACCGGCGGCATAATGGACGCGGCCGCGGACCGCCGCCGTCGGCGGGGACGCCGGCTCGACGACGCTCGCCGCACCGTTCGCTTAACGGGCGAGTAACAACGGCCGTCGGCGTCGCACAGACGACAGAGATGGACACGCTCTCCGGCGGCCGGGACGATCGGCCGAACGAGCACTCTTCCCCGTCGAGAGACGGCGAGGAGCGCGGTCAGTCGGCGTCCTCGCGGTGGAGTCAGAGCGGCCAGTACCTGCTCATTCTCTCCGGGGCCGTCCTGTTCGTCGCCGGACTCGCCGTCGTCGTCGGCGTCCAGGGCGCCGGACCGTCGGCGCTGGCGCCGGCGTCGAACGCGACGGCGACCCCCTCCGCCACTGCGAGCGCGACCGCCACGGCCTCTCCCTCCCCGACGTCGGCCCCGACGCCCTCTCCGACGTCGGCCCCGTCGCAGACGACGACCGGCGGGACCGGGACGACCGGCTCCGTGAACCCGACGGCCACTCCCGGTCGCGGTACCGCGACCCCGACGCCGACCGACGGCGGCGTGGTGGTGATCGGCGGGACCGACACCCCGACGCCGTCGCCCACCCCGTCCCGGACGGCGACTGACACCACGACCGAGACGTCGACCGGGACCACGACGACCGCCACCAGGACCACGAGTCAGACGCCGACGCCGACCGACGGCGTCGTGGTCATCAGCGAGACGCCCACCCCGACGCCGTCGCCCACCGCGACGAACTCGTCTGCCTGACGCCGGCGCTCATTCGTATCGAGTCACGGAGGAGTCGGTCGCCCGTCTGCTTCCGGCGTCGGTGCGGCGTGTCCGCCCGGCACCGCCTCATGCCGTCGGCGGCGTACTCGCGGTGGCGCCTCCGGCCAGAGCGAGCCGCGGAGCGTTCGAGACGGCGATGCCGTCTCGTGACGACGAGAGAACGTCCCTCCCTCGGACCACGCCGAGCGGCAGGGTGGGGGAGTTTGCGTGAGCGTCACTCCACCGTCACGCTCTTCGCGAGGTTGCGGGGCTTGTCGATCTCGCGGTTGAGCGTGTTCGCGGTGTGGTACGAGACCAGCTGGAGCTGGACGTTCGCCACCAGGCTGTTGAGGTCGGGGTGGGTCTGTGGGACGCGTAGGACCTCGTCGGTGCAGTCACCGACGTCGACGCCCTCCGGGGCGACGGCGACGATGTCGGCGCCGCGGGCCTGGACCTCCTTCGCGTTGGTGAGCGTCTTCTCGTCGCGCTGGTCGCCGGTGAAGACGGCGAACACGACCGTGTCCGACGTCACCAGGGCGAGCGGCCCGTGCTTGAGTTCGCCCGCGGCGAACCCCTCCGCGTGTTCGTAGGTGATCTCCTTGAACTTCAGCGCCCCCTCCAGGGCGACCGAGCGGGCGAGCCCCTCGCCGATGAAGAAGTACGCGTCCTCGTGGACGTGGCGCCGGCAGATCCGCTCCGCGTCGGACGTCTCCAGCACCTCGCGGATGTACTCCGGGAGGGCGCGGAGTTCGCGGCAGAGCGAGGCGAGGTCGGGCCGCGGTTCGCCGCCGTCGACGTCCTCGGCGATGCGCGTGCTCAGGAGCGCGAGCGCGACGATCTGGGACGAGAACGTCTTGGTCGCCGCGACGCCGATCTCGGGGCCGGCGTGGATGTATATCGGCTCCGCGACCTCTCTGGCGGCCGTCGAATCGACCACGTTCGTCACGACCGTCGTGCGCGCGCCCGCGTCCCGCGCCGCTCGGAGCGCGGCGAGCGTGTCCGCGGTCTCGCCGCTCTGTGTCACGGCCACGACCAGCGTGTCCTCTGCGACCGGGATGGTCCCGCCGGCGTAGTCGCTCGCCCGGTAGGCGTGCGCGGCCACGCCGGCCCTGTTGAGGAGCCGGGCGCCGTACATCGCCGCGTGGTAGGACGTCCCGCAGGCGACGAACTGGACCTCCGCGACCGACGCGAAGGCGCCGTCGGGGTGCTCTGACAGGGTGATCCCCCCGTCCTCGACGCGCCCCTGGAGCGTGTTGGTGATCGCCTCGGGCTGCGTGTCGATCTCCTTGAGCATGAAGTGATCGTACTGCCCTTTCGCGGTGTTCTCCGGGTCCCAGTCGACGGTCTTGGACTCGCGGGCGACCGCGCGGCCGTCGGCGTCGACGACCTCGACGGCGTCGGCGGTCACCGTCGCGACGTCGCCGTCTTCGAGGAAGCAGACCTCGTCCGTGTGTTCGAGGAACGCCGGCACGTCGCTCGCGAGGTAGTTGACGCCGTCGCCCAGCCCGACGACCAGCGGCGAGTCCTGCCGGGCGGCGTAGATCGTCTCCCGGTCCCTGGTCATCGCCGCGACGGCGTAGCTCCCCTCGACGTCGTCGATCGCCCGCTCGAAGGCGGTCCGGGGGTCGTCGCCGTCGGCGAGGTACTGCTCGATGAGGTGGGGAATCACCTCGGTGTCCGTCTCGCTGGTGAACGTTCGCCCCGCGCGCTGGAGCCGGTCGCGGAGCGAGTCGTAGTTCTCGATGATGCCGTTGTGGACGACGGCCACCTCGCCCGTCTCGCCGGTGTGCGGGTGGGCGTTCTCGTCGGTCGGCGGCCCGTGCGTCGACCACCGGGTGTGCCCGATCCCCGAGCGCCCGCTGGGCGCGCGCTCGACGATCGCGTGCTTGAGCTCGCTGATCTTCCCGGCGTTCTTGCACACGGTCAGCTCGTCGTCGCTCCTGACCGCGATGCCCGCCGAGTCGTACCCGCGGTACTCCAGGTTGGTCAGGCCGACTACGAGCCGGGAGACGGCGTCGTCGGCGCCGACGCAGCCGATGATGCCACACATGATTACGCCCTCACGCCGCTGGAGCGGTCGGTCGGCGAGCGACCGCACGCGGACCCCGGACGTTCGTCTGGCAATTCTGATATTATTTCTGACATGATGGGGACGACGTAGCGCTCGTTGCCGCTGTCGTCACAGGAACGTGCCCGTGGTCCCCCAATACTATAGGCTGGATAAGGGTCGGGCGGTCGCCGCCGGCCTGACGCTCCGTTCCGCAGACGCCGTCCACCGGCCCGGACGCGTCGGTTCGCGCGGCGCCGGCGGGGACCGACGTGGAACGACCCGAAACCACCGGAAACGGACTTTGTCAGACGGTAAACTGCCTCCAGCGTCGGCATCGAGACGCGTCCGGCGCCGGACCGCGTCCGTCGCGGCCACGGACCGCCGGGGCGGCGCGGGTCGCTCCCCCCGGGCACGCTCTGCGTATGCGCTCGATAACGCCGGGCGCGTGGTCGATCGGCATCGGCCGCGCTGGCGCTGCGGCGTCCCTCGACCGTCACTCCCCGACGAGCCGGCGGTACGTCGCCAGGAGCCGGTCGCCCATCTGCTGGACGCCGAGCGCGTCGACGGCGTCGCGCCCGTCCGCGCGCCCGCCGTCGCCGAGCACGTCGTCGAGGGCGTCGACGAGGTCGGTCGTCGAGGCGGCCACGTGGCTGTTCGACACGCCGTCGAGCACCTCGGGGACGAAGCCGACCGGCGTCGAGACGACGGGCACGTTACACGCGGCGGCCTCCTTGACGACCATCGGGCCGCTCTCGTACCGCGACGTGACGAGGACCGCGTCGCTGGCGTTCATGTAGTAGGGCATCTCCGCGTGGTCGACGCCCGAGACCGCCCGGAGCGTGGCGTCGGCCTGGAGCTCGTCGACGACCCGTCCGGCCAGCGGATAGTTCTTCACCGGCCGGTCCGGGTCGTAGGGGAACAGGACGTTCGGGCCGTCGTCCCAGCCGACGCGTGCGCGCGCCGCCGCCCGGTCGATCGGCCTGAAGCGATCGGTGTCGACGCCGAAGGGGATCGTCTCGTTCGCGACGTCGAGTTCCCGCGAGAGGACCGCCGACGGGACGACGACGGCGTCGGCGCGGCGGGCCGCGACCCTGCTCCAGCGGTCGAGCCAGGCCGACCCGCCCAGCAGTTCCGATCCCCAGATGGTCACCACGACCGGTCGGATCGGCTGTGAGAGCGCCAGCGGGCCGATCAGCCCGTAGTTGGCGTGGACGAGGTCGTAGTCGCCCAGTCCCTCGCCGAGGAGTGCGGCGTAGAACCGGAGGTACGCCCCCGGGCCGCGGCGCCCGCCGGGCTCCGGGACGGTCAGCGTGTGGCAGTCGACGCCGCGCGCTTCGAGCGCCCGCACCTGCTGGCTGAAGAAGGGTCGCTCGCTGGTCGTCACCTGCAGGACGCGCAGGTCGTCACCGGGGGGCATCACAGAGCACCGTCAGGATGGCGTCGGTGGTGTCCGCCTTGTCGGCCAGGAGCCGGTCGCGACGGGCCGTCCAGTCGACGTCGGCGGTGAGCGCCGTCGTCGCGACCCGGAGCGCTCGCTCGTGGCGGAAGGCCCCCTGGCAGTTGAACAGCAGTCCGTACCTCGCCTCGAGTTCGTCCGTGTACCCCATCCGCAGGGAGTTCACGTAGACGGCCGGCGTCCCGAGCACGGCGCTCTCGGCGGCCATCGTCGCGCCCTCGCCGACGAACAGGTCGGCGAACGCGAGCAGGTCGTGGATCCGGTGCGGCTCGACCGACGCCGTCCGGTCGTCGAGGCCGGCGGGGACGTCTCCCTCGGCGGTCACGAGCACGCGCGCGCCGGTGGCTTCGAGGCGCTCGACGACGTCGGTGACGTCCTCGAACCCCCCGGCGCCGACGTCGTGCGAGGCGTCCCACGAGATGGCCCGCAGGACGACGTACCGCTCGTCCGGATCGAGGCCGACCGACCGCGGGACCGACGGGTCCGGGTCGAACCGGTCCGGGTGGAGGTAGGCGAGTTCGTGATAGCCGGGGTAGCGGACCTGCTTGTCGCCGGCGTCGCCGTCGAAGCACTCCGGCGTGACGACGCGGTCGGCGAAGGGGAACGCCAGCCGGTTGACGAGCGCGGCGTGTTCGGTGTCCGTGAAGACGACGCCCCGGGCGCCGACGAGGTTCGCGACGTGCGCGGCCGCCACGCCGCCGATCCCCGCGACCACGTCGGGGCGGATGGCGACCGCGCGGCGGAGGAGGCGCGCCTCGTAGGTCGCCTGCGTCCTGGCCAGTCCGGCGAGCGACGCGCCGGCCGGCCCGGCGAGCACCTCGTGGTCGATGTCGAACGCGTCCAGCAGGGCCACGGCGACGGCCTTGTCGCGCGCGAACACGTGGACCGAGTGGCCCTCGCGCTCCAGCGTCCGGATGGCGTGCCTGAAGAAGTGGACGTGGGCCGGGTGCTGCACGGTGACGACGACGTCGAGCGACGACCGCCGGGCCGCGGCGGCCCCGCCGTCGCCCGTCGCGACCCGTCCGGATTCGCGGTCGCCGCGGCCGCCCGTCGGTGCGCCCTCGCCGACCGCACTCGAACGGCTCTCGACGGCGATGCACGGCGCGGCCATCAGGGGCTCCGGTAGCGCAGTCCGGCCTGCCGGGCGTCGGCCGCGTCGATCGCGCCCTGGACGTCCACCAGCACCGGGTCGTCGTTCAGCGCGTCGCTCATCGCCGCGACGTCGACGTCGCCGTAGGCGTCGTGGGGCGTCGCCAGCACGACGCCGTCGTAGCCCTCGAACGACAGGTCGGCGACCGTCTCGACGCCGATGCCCTGGCGGACGGCCTCCCTGTCCGCGTGCGGGTCGTGGCCGGTCACGCCGACGCCGTACTCGCGCAGGACCGAGACGACGCCCCCGACCTCGGAGGTCCGGACGTCGCCGACGTTCGGCTTGTAGGCCAGGCCGAGCACCAGGACCTCGCAGTCGCGGAGGACCTTCCCGCTCTCGTTGAGCGCCTTGAGCGTGAGGTCGGCCGTGTGCTTTGGCATGTACTCGTTGACCTCCCGGCCGGTCAGGATGAGGTCGGGCGAGTAGCCGGCCCGCTCGGAGCCGTGGGCGAGGTACAGCGGGTCGACCGGGATGCAGTGGCCGCCGACGAGACCGGGCCGGTAGTCGTGGAAGTTCCACTTCGTGCCCGCGGCGTCGAGCACCTCGTCCGTGTCGAGATCGAGGTGGTCGCAGACGATCGCGAGTTCGTTCACGAGCGCGATGTTGACGTCGCGCTGGACGTTCTCGGTGACCTTCGCCGCCTCGGCCGTCTCGATACTCGGCGCCTCGTAGACCCCGGCGTCGACCACGAGGCCGTACAGCGCCGACAGTTCCGCGAGCGTCTGGTCGGTGTCGCCGCTGACGATCTTCGTCACGTCGCGGAGCCCGCGGCCCTCATCGCCGGGCGAGAGCCGCTCGGGGGAGTACCCGAGGCTGAAGCCCTCGCCGTGTTCGAGCCCGGACGTCTCCTCGATCGCCGGGCCCAGCACCTCCTGGGTCACGCCCGGGTAGACCGTCGACTCGAGGACGACGGTCGCGCCCCGCTTGAGGTACTCTCCGACCGTCCGGCCGGCGCTCTCGACGAAGTCGAGGTTCGGGTCGTTCACCTCGTCGACCGGCGTCGGCACGGTGACGACGACGTAATCGGCCTGCGAGAGGTGGGCGGCGTTGGTCGTGAACTCGACGTCGCAGGCGGCGACGGCCTCGTCGCCGTGATCGCCGGTCACGTCGACGCCCGACGCGAGCGCCTCGACCTTCTCGCGGTCCACGTCGTAGCCCACGGTGTCCAGCCCCTCCTCGTCGAACGCGAGGCTGAGCGGCACGCCCACGTAGCCGAGGCCGACGACGCACACCGTCGCCGATCGCACGTCGACCGGCTCGTCCACGCCGGGGAGCTGTCCGGTCGCCGGTTCAGACATTGACACCGACCCCCCGGTACTGGACGGCGTCGCGGTCGCGCAGTTCGGTCAGCGCCTGGCGGCCGTCGACCACGACGAGTCGACGGTCCTCGCCCCCGAGCGCCGGCACGTCGAGCGACTCGAACGCCGCCTGCGGCGTGACGAGGACGACGGCGTCGAACGGATCGGCCGCCGCGAGGCCGCCGACCGGACGCGACGTCGCGCCCGCGCGTTCGACCGGTTCCAGGTCGCTCGCCACCGGGTCGGTCACGACCACGTCGGCGCCGGCCGCCGACAGGCGCTCGACCACCGGGACGGCCGGCGTCGCGCGCAGTTCGTCGACCCCCGGTCGGTAGGTCGCGCCCAGCACCAGCACGCGCGCGTCGGCCGGGTCGAGCCCCACGTCGACGAGGCCGTCGAGGGCGGCCTGCGCCGTGTACCCGGGCATCGACTCGTTGACCGCCCGGGCGGTCTCGAGGAGGGGGGTGTCCGTCTCGAACGGGCTGGCGAGAAAGTGGGGGTAGTACGGGATGCAGTGGCCGCCGACGCCCGCGCCGGGCCGGTGGATGTCGCAGTAGGGCTGGGTGTTGGCCGTCTCGATGGCCTCCGTCACGTCGATGCCAAGTTCGCCGGCGTGGCGCCCGAGTTCGTTCGCCAGCGCGATGTTGACGTCGCGGTAGATCCCCTCGAACACCTTGACGGCCTCTGCGGTCGTCGCCGTCGACACCGTGAGGACCTCGGCGTCGGTCAGCCGGTCGTAGAGGGCGGCCGCCACGCGCGTGCTCTCCGCGTCGACGCCGCCGACGACTTTCGGGTGAGCGCCCCGGATGTCGTCGAGCGCGCGCCCGCTGGCGGTCCGCTCGGGGCAGACCGCCAGTCCGAACTCGCCGGACGCGAGCCCGCTCTCGGCGGCGAGGAGCGGTTCGAGCCGGTCGACGCAGGTCCGCGGCGGGACCGTCGACTCGACGACCACGAGGTCGCCAGGTTCCAGGCCGACCGCCACGTCGCACACGGCGTCCTCGAGCGTCGACAGGTCCGGCTCGGTGCCGTCGAGCAGCGTCGGGACGATGACCACGTGGACGCTCGATCGGGCGGCCGCGGCCGTGGGGTCGGTCGTCGCGGCGAGCGCCCCCTGCTCGACCAGGTCGCCCACCAGGTCGTCGAGCCCGGGCTCGACGACGGGGCTCTCGCCGCGTCGGATCGACGCGACGACCGCGTCGTCGACGTCGGCGCCGACGACGGCGCCGGTGGTCTCGGCGTAGACGGCCGCCAGCGGGAGTCCCATCTTCCCGAGGCCGTAGACGGCGGCAGGGACGTCGCCCGCCTCGAACGCGTCGCCCAGCGCCGCGCCCGACATGCCGCTCTCGTAGGGTCGCAGTCGGTCTTCGTTCTCGTCGACGAGCGCCGTCATGCGAGCGTGTTCACCCCCGAGAGTTGCTCCGGGAGCTCCTCGATCTCGGCGGGTACGCCGAGCGCGAGCGTCCGGGGCGGAACGTCCCGGGTGACGACGGCCCCGGCCGCGACGAACGCGCCCTCGCCGACGGTGACGCCGGGCAGCAGCGTCGCGTTGGCCCCGACCGAGACGCCGTCCTCGATGGTCGGCCCGTCGAGGTCCGCGTCTCGACGGACCGGGTGCGGATCGTTCGTGCACGTCGCCCGGGGGCCGAGGAACACGTTGTCGCCGACGGACGTGTACGGCGGGAGGTAGACGCCCGTCTGGAGGCTCACGTGGGACCCGGTCGTCACGCGGCCGTCGACGACCGCGTCGGTCCCCACCACGACGTCGTCGCCCAGCGTCGTGTGCTCGCGGACGGTCGCGTTGTGACCGGTCGTGAGGTCGTCGCCCGCCTCGGTGTCGCAGTAGAGGATCGTTCCGGCCCGGATCGTCGCCCGGTCGCCGACGACCGCCGGCCCGGCGTCCGGATCGTACCGGTAGCCGACCGTCGCGTCCTCGTCGATCTCGCAGTCGTCGCCGAGCTGGTGTCGCCCCACGGTCACCACCCCGTCACGACGGTCGATACCTGGCGCGACCTGTCCGTCGGCGATCTTCGTCTGGCGTCCCTCGGCACGGTGGATGGCGGCTTCACGAGGTTCATGTCTCAGTTCGCGGTGGCCGCTCGGCCACCGCGGGTACTCCCGCCTCGTCCCCCCGGTCGGTTTATTATCGGCGCCGTAAGACCCGATTAGGGCCGCGTTAGCCGGTCTCGACGACGAGCGGCTGCGCGATCACTGCCTGATCTCCGGCCGCTCGACGGTCGACCGCTGCCGGGCCCGGGCGTCGATGGTCCGGGCGAGTTCCAGGGCCCTGACGCCGTCGGCGCCGGTGACGATCGGGTCGGCGTCGCCGGTCGCCGCCTCGACGAACGCCGACAGTTCGTTCTTCAGCGGCTCGCGCTTCTCGACCGATATCCGCTCGACGACGTTCTCGTGGTGGTAGGTGACGTCGCCGTTCTCCTCGACGTACTCGGGGAGCGACTGCCGGTGGATCTCGATGGTCTGGTCGATGAAGTCGACCTTCACCCGGCAGTCCTCCGCGGAGATCGAGAGCCGGCGCTCTTTCTCCTGGGTGACGCGGCTCGCCGTCAACTGCCCGACGACGCCCGACTCGAACTGCACGTTCGCGGCGGCGTAGCCGACGTCCGCTGTGCCGATCGCGTCGACGCTCGCGATCGGACCGTCGACGAGCGTCGTCACGATGTCGGCGTCGTGGATCATCAGGTCCATCACCACGGTGTCGTCGATGTCGCGGTCGATCGGCGGTCCCAGCCGGCGGGCGTCCACCGCGATGGGGTCGATGTCGTCGATCAGTTCGACGAGCTTGCACATCGCGGGGTTGAACCGCTCGACGTGACCGACCTGGAGCGTCACGCCGCGCTCGTCCGCGAAGTCGACGAGTCTGCGACCGTCGTCCGGGTCGGCGACGAACGGCTTCTCGACCAGCACGTCGACGCCGGCGTCGATACACTCTCTGACCGTCTCGTAGTGGTACTCGGTCGGGACCGCCACCGACACGACGTCGACGGCGTCGAGGAGCTCGCCCATCGAACGGGCCGTCGTTCCGTAGGTCTGTGCGGCCGCGTGCGCCCGGTCGGGGTCCGCGTCGCAGACGCCACAGAGCGTCGTCTCGGGGAGCTCGCGGTAGACGCGAGCGTGGTTCTGTCCCATCGACCCGACGCCGACGACCCCGGCCCGGGTCGCGCGCGCCTCAGACACGGGTGATCACTCCGGAGCTCGCGACGGCGTCCGCGACGCGGTCGACGTCGGCGTCGTCCAACCCCGGGTGGACGGGCAGCGAGACGACCTCCTCGGCGAGCCGTTCGGCGGTCGGCACCGACGGATCGCGTTCGTCGTAGGCGCCGAGGTGCGGGATCGGGGTCGGGTAGTAGACGCCCGTCTCGACGCCCCGCGATTCGAGGTCGGAGCGCAGACGATCGCGGTCGTCGGTCCGGACGGTGTACTGGTTGTAGGCGTGCCGGCAGTCGGCCGGCTCGACCGGCGTGACGACCGACGTGTCGGCCAGCTGGTCGGTCAGCCGGCGGGCGTTCGCCCGGCGGGCCGCGAGGAACCCGGGGAGCTTCTGGAGCTGCGCGCGACCGATGGCCGCCGCGAGGTTCGTCATCCGGAAGTTGTGGCCGAGTTCGACGTGGTCGTAGCCGTCGTCGTCGGAGCGGCCGTGGTCGATGAACCGCCGGACCGTCGCGGCGACGTCCTCGCGGTCGGTCGTCACCATCCCGCCCTCGCCGGTGGTCATGTTCTTGGTCGGGTAGAAGGAGAACGCGGCGGCGTCGCCGATCGAGCCGACGCGGTCGCCGTCGTAGGTCGCGCCGTGCGCCTGCGCGGCGTCCTCGACGAGCGGGACGTCGTAGGCGTCGGCCACCTCGCGCAGCCGGTCCATCTCCGCGGGGAGCCCGTAGAGGTGGACCGCGAGGATGGCGTCGACCTGGTCGCCGAGCACCTCGACGCGATCCGCGACGCGCTCCGGGTCGAGGTTGTACGTCTCCGGGTCCACGTCGGCGAACACCGGGATGCCGCCCGCGAACCGGATCGCGTTGGCCGTCGCGACGAACGAGAACGGCGTCGTGACGACGACGCTCCCCGGCCCGACGCCGACGGCGTCGAGGGCGACCTGGAGCGCCGTCGTCCCGTTCGCCGTGGCGACGGCTTCCTCGGTGCCGACGTAGTCTGCGAACTCCGTCTCGAAGTCGGCGACGACGTCGCCCGACGCGAGCGCCCCGGATTCGAGGACCTCGACCAGGCGTTCGCGCTCGTCGACCCCGAGTGCGGGCGCGGCGAGCGGGACGTCACTCACGGCGCTCACCTCGCTCCGGGGGGCGACCGACCGGTCGGGAAGGGTTCGTGCCGTCCCGACCTCGGATCGGGACTGCGTCGCGCCAGGCCATCGGATGATCTCGTTGGCGTCGTGTCATGGTACTCGACTGAGACGTACTCGGCCGTCGCCTCGATCAGGGGGGAGCGACGGTCTTTGTTATCGGGCCAGTAACTCCGCACGACGGTGCGCCGCGCACGGCCGACCGGCCGCGCGCCCGACCGAGCGCGCCGTTTAGGGCGTGGGTAGCGCCCCGAACGGTCCCGAACGGTCGGGGTGGTTTTTACTCGCGTACGGGCAACTCCGCGACGATGAAGTCGCGCGCCAGGTCCGCCGTCGATCTCGTCGTGGTCGCGGCGTGGACTACGCTCGCGGGCGCCGTCGCCGGTTCGGGCGTCGCGCTCCCGCTCCTTCGCGTCGGTCTCGCCCTGCCCCTCGTCCTGCTGTTCCCTGGATACGCCCTGCTCGCGGCCCTCTACCCCGAACCGGTCCCGGTGGGCGCCGACGCGGGCCGGGGGGAGGAAGGCGGCAGCATCGACGGCATCGAACGGATCGTGCTCTCGGTCGCGGTCAGCGTCGCGGCCGTCCCGCTCGTCGCGTTCGTGCTCAACTACACCAGCTTCGGCGTCCGCCTGACCCCGCTACTGGTCGCGGTCGGCGGGGTGACGGTCGGGGCCGCGGCCGTCGGCCTCGCGCGCCGGGTCAGCCGCGCGCCGGACGCGCGCTACCGCGTCCCGCTCGTCACCTGGCTCGGCGCTGCCGGGGGGCGGTACTTCTCGACGGCCCGGGACGACCTCCGGGCCCGGACGCCGCTCGCGCCCCGGACGGGCACGCGGCGCGCGCTCAACGTGCTCTTCGTCGTCAGCCTGCTGTTGCTCGCCGGCACCCTCGGCTACGCGGCCGTGACGCCGTCCGGCGGCCACGACCTGTTCTCCGAGTTCTACCTCCTCACCCGGACCGACAGCGGGCAGTACCGCGCAGAGAACCTCCCGCACACCTACATGCGCGGCGAGAGTCAGCAGCTCTACGTCGCCGTCGGCAACCACGAGGGACGCCGCGTCCCCTACACCGTCGTCGTCGAACTCGACGGGCACGAACTGGACCGCTTCGGCGGCCGGGTCGCGGCGGGCCAGACCCGCCGGTTCGAGACCGCAGTGACCCCCGACCGGACCGGCGACCGCCTCCGGCTGTCGTTCCTGCTCTACCGCGGCCAGCCGCCCGAGAACCCGACGCCGCAGAACGCCTACCGCGAGACCCACCTCTGGGTTTCGGTGGGTGGGACCTGATGTGGCCGTGGGGCCACGCGGCGGTCGGGTACCTGCTGTACTCGCCGCTGGTCCGGCTGTGGCGCGGCCGGACGCCCGCGGCCAGCGAGGTCCTCGCGCTCGGGATCGGCACGCAGCTCCCGGACCTCGTCGACAAGCCCCTGGCGTGGGTGTTCGGCGTCTTCCCCCAGGGGTACTCCGTCGCGCACTCGGTGTTCGTCGCCGTCCCCGTCGGCGTGGCGGTGGCCGCACTCGCTGCGCGCCGGGACCGGCCGGCGCTCGGCGTCGCGTTGACGCTCGGGTACTGGTCGCACCTCGTCGCGGACGTCGGGTTCGCGCTGGCGGTCGGTGAGCCGCGCCCCGCTGCCCGGGTCCTGTGGCCGCTCGTCACGCTGCCGGCCTACGGGACGACGTTCACGGCCGGCGAGCGGATCACCTACTACCTCGCCAGGTGGCTCGCCTACCTCCAGTCGAGCGCCGGCCTCCTCGCGGTCCTCGCCTACCTCTCGCCGCTCGTCGCCGCGCTCGCCCTCTGGGCGCTCGACGGGGCGCCGGGCCTCCCGGTCGGCGGTCGGTCGGACCGACGGCCCGGCGACTGACGCCGCCGTCAGGCGTCGGGGCCGGCCGGCGTGACGACGGCCCGCTCCCCGCCGGGCCCCGTGGCGACCGAGGCGTACAGGTCGAGAAACTCCGCGATCACCCGCCCGGGACGGAACCGTTCGACCTGGTCGGGGATGGCGTCGTAGACCGCCCCGTACCGCTCGGTCAGTTCGACGCAGGCGTCGGCCAGCGCCGCGGGATCGTCGGGCGTGAAACGGACGCCGCCCTCGCCGACGATCCAGTCGGTGCTCCCCACGTCGGCCGCGACGACCGGCGTCCGGGTGCCGAGCGCCTCCAGCAACACGCGTCCGAACGGTTCGTCGAGGCGCCCGGGATAGACGACCGCGTCCGCGCGTGCGTACTCGGCGGGGAGCGCGTCGTGGTCGACGTGGCCCAGCCACGTGACGCGGTCCTCGACGCCGAGGTCGGCTGCCAGCGCCCGACACCGGTTTCCGTAGGGGCCGGTGCCCGCGACCCGGAGGTCGACGTCGAGGCCGCGGTCGGCCAGCGCGGGCAGCGCCCGCACCAGCAGGTCGACGCCCTTGATGTCTCGCAGCGCGCCGACGTACAGCAGCGAGAGCGTCCCCCCGTCCCAGCGTCCGCCGTCGTCGAGCGCGAGGAACTGCTCGTCGCAGAAGTGCGGGACGACGCGGATGCGATCGCCCGGGAAGCCGAGCGACGCGTAGTCGTCGACGAGGTGCGGCGAGAGCGCCTGGTAGGCGGTCACGTCGGCGGCGCGGTCGAGACAGCGCTCGACGAACGGGAGCCGGCCGAGCGCCGTGTACCCCGCCCGGAGCTCGGCCTCCAGTCCCTGCCGGCGCGAGAGCGCCGTCCGGGCGACGCAGCCGGCGCACTTCGCCGGCGCCGGCCCCGAGCAGGGCTCCGTCCCGCCGTACAGCATGTCGCCCTTCGGGCAGACCGGGACGTAGGAGTTCAGCGTCACGATCGTCGGCACGTCGAGGTCGGCCAGCACCGGGATGAACGCGGTCGAGTAGGAGTGGACCAGGTCGTGGCGTTCGAGCGCGTCCTGCTCCTCGCGCAGGGCGTCGATCTTGACCGACACGGGGTGGGGGAGCCTGGGGAGGTCGTCGTGGAGCACGTACTCGACGCGGTCCTCGGCGGGCAGCGTCCGGTCTGCCGCGCCCATCTGGCTCGAGACGTAGACGGTCAGGTCGTGGTGGGCCGACAGCCGCTCGATCAGGAGCGTCGAGGTGTGCGTCGCGCCCGTCGCGTCCGCGCCCGGACACTCGGCGGGAACGAACCCGACGTCGAGTTCGTCCGCGGCGGTCACCGGACCCCCTCCGGACCGCCCGGGTCGTCAGTTGCCATACGCCCGCCAGGGGCCGACGCGAGTTTGTTATCGCCCCCGTAACCGCCCCGAGACCGGCGGCCAGGCCGCCCCCGACTGTCCACGGCGCCACCGCCCCGCTCGCCTGCGAGCCCGTGTCCTTTCCCGCGGGTAACCGACCGCACTTACCTATATGTAAGATATAGTATATGTTTGTCGAGTTCGAATTCGGGGATAGCTCATGAACGGCGATTCTAACGCGAACGGACGTGGCGATTCTCGGCTGACCCGTCGCACTTTCGTGCGAGCGGCAGCGGTGGGGGGCGCCGGCGCGCTCGCCCTCCGGGGGGCCGGGTCGGCCCGTGCCAGCGAGACGAGCGAGCGGACGAGTTACACCATCGAGACGGGGTCGGCGAACGAGCAGACGGTGCACGTCTACCGGTCGGGCGTGGCCGGGCCGACGACCCTGGTCGTCGGGGGCGTACACGGTGACGAACGGGCCGGGTACCAGGCGGCCGACGAGATCGCGACGTGGACCGTCGACTGCGGGACGCTCGTGGTCATCCCGCACGCCCACCCCACGGCCATCGCCGACGACGTCCGTCCGTGGGACGACGACCTCAACCGGCAGTTCCCGCCGACGGGCGGCGACTGCAAGACGGCGCTGGCCAGCGCCATCTGGAACGAGGTCGAGCGACACGACCCCGACTGGGCCTTCGACCTGCACTCCTCGCACGGCATCTACCAGTCGGGCGACGGTGGCGTCGGCCAGGCGATGTTCCCGACCTGGACGTCGCCGGCGCGGTCGACCGGCGAGGAGACGGTCGCCGCGCTCAACGACGAGTTCGGGCTGACGGGCGACCTGGCCTACCGGATGGGCAACACGCTCGACGCCGACCGCGACATGCTGATGCACCGCGTGGCCGGGATCCTCGACCGTCCGGGCTACATCTGCGAGACGACCGAGAAGGCGCCCCTCGACGACCAGGTGGCGTGGCACCTGTTCACCGTCCGGTTCACGATGGCCCAGTACGGCCAGCAGTGTTCCACCGACGCGACGACCGCGAGCGGAGGGAACCTCTCGTCCGTCGAGGCCCGGTCGCTCGCCGTC
>JBDGSW010000021.1:0-17428 GCA_042217345.1 Haloarculaceae archaeon | reverse complement strand
CATCGAGGACGAGTACGTCCACCTCGACATGCGCCACCTCGGCGAGGAGCGCATAATCGACCGCCTGGAGAATATCCTGCACCTGGCCGAGGACTTCGAGGGCGTCGACGGCCTCGAAGAGCCAATGCCCGTCAAGCCCGGCCAGCACTACGCCATGGGCGGCATCGAGGTCAACGAGAACGGCCAGACCTGCATCGAGGGCCTGTACGCCGCCGGCGAGTGCGCCTGCGTCTCGCTGCACGGCGGCAACCGCCTGGGCGGCAACGCCCTGCCCGAGCTGCTCGTCTTCGGCGCCCGCGCCGGCAACCACGCCGCCGGCGAGGACCTGAAGGAGGCCGAGATCGCCACCGGCCCCGGCGCCCGCAGCGAGGACGGCGACGTCGACACGCCCGTCGCCCCCGGCGCCATCCCCGGCAGCGAGGACAACGTCGTCGCCGACGGCGCGATGGTCGAGCCCGAGGAGGTCATGGACCACCACGTCGCCGTCGAGGACCGTCGCATCGAGGAACTGCTCTCCCGCGACGAGGGCGTCAACCAAGCAGAGGTCCGCGCCGACGTCCAGGAGACGATGACGGCCAACGTCAACGTCTTCCGCGAGAAGGACAACATCAAGCAGGCGCTGGAGGACCTGCGCGTCGCCCGTGAGCGCTACCAGGACGTGTACGTCCGTGACCCCTCCCGGACGTTCAACACGGACCTGATCCACACGATCGAGACGCGCAACATCATCGACGTCGCCGAGTCCATCGCCCTCGGAGCACTCGCCCGCGAGGAGTTCCGTGGCGCCCACTGGCGCCAGGAGTTCCAGTTCCGCGACGACGAGGACTGGATCAAACACACCATGCTCGCCTGGAACGAGGGCACGCCCGACCTCTATTACAAGCCCGTCTTGCTGGAGAGCGAGTGGAACGAGTACGAGCCCGTCGAGCGGCACTACTAACGCACCTTTTTTGACCTCGGGTGTCCTCGGCCGGCGCTTCGCGCCGGCCTGTGGGCACCACTCGGTCAAAAAATCTGCACCAAAAAAGCGCGAGCGGCTCCGCCGCTCGCGGGTACTGCGCACCTACGACGCGCGGATGCTTCGACTTGCGAAGCCACCGGCTTCGCGCCGAGTGAACCGCCTCGCGCTCCGCGCTCGACGGATGTTTTTGCTCTCGGCGGCTGCTTGCTCTCGAAGGTGCACTCGTCGCCACCTCGGATCGCCGTGACTTAAGTCACGGCCGGCCGCAGCGACGCCCATGAACCAGCGCCGGCTCGCGCCGACTCTCGGCGTCGTGGCGTGTCTCGGGGAAGTCCTCGCGCTGGGTGTCCCCTACGTCCTCGCCGATTCCGGGCGGTCGGTCGGGGTCTACTACGCCGCCGGGCCGCTGAACCCGCTGGTGGCCGGGCTGTTCGCCCTGATCGCGCTGATCGTCTTCGCGGCCGGCCGCGAGGGCCGCACCGATCCCGGACTGGCAGCGGGGGTAACCATCGTCCTCGGGCTGTTCGCGACGGCGATCGCGCTGGCCTGGGCGACGACGGTGCCGGTCGACGTCGCTTGGACGGCGACGGGCCAGGTCGAGACGGTGGCGTCGTCCCACCGGTGGGTCGTCGTGGGATTCGCGGCGCTGTGGGCGGTCGCCGGCGGGTGGTACGCGCGGGCGCTGGGCGTCGTCTGAGCGGCGGTCGAGTCGAGTGGCGAATCGGGGGACGGAACTGGCATCCGAAAGGCCCTTATGGCGAACCCGGATACAGGATGGTGTGGACTAGGCTGGGCAGTTAGGCCCTGCTCTTCGCCCGCACTACGGTCTTCAGCGGGAGCCGAACGCCGGGGGCGTCCGGTCAGACGGCCGCGGGCCCCGCAAGCCAACGTCGAAACCTCGTCCTACGGGGGCGGCGGTCCACGGCGGCTCGCCTGCAGGGGCGACTCGTCGTGGTTAACCGAGGACACCCCGTCAGGCGCGGAAGCGAGCAGCGGACCCTTGGACACCCGTCGCTCGTAGGGTCGCGGGGTGGAGGAGGCGCGCGAGATTCCCCGCGGTCGAACGCCGGGCAACCCCGATCGTCCACGTCCACTCATTCCGGATTTTCGATCGATCAGCGACACGTGTCGTCGGGCCGCAAAAGGTGACTCGCCGGCCGCTCAGTCGTCGGCCGCGGGCTCGGCCAGACCCTCGACGTTCGAGAGTTCGAGGCCGCCGCCGATCGTCCGGTTCGGGTAGGGGATGTCGATCCCCGCGGCGTCGAAGCGCTCCTTGACGGCCTGGACGTACTCCCCGCGGGTCTTGACGAAGTCCGAGCGGCTGGGGTCGTCGATCCAGACGCGCGACTGCAGGCCGACCGAGGAGTCGCCGAGTTCGACCAGCCGGACCGAGGGTTCGGGATCGGCGAGGATGCCGTCGTGTTCGTCGGCCTCCTCGAGGATGATCTCGGTGGCGCGGTCGATGTCGTCGTCGTAGCCGATGCCGAACTCGACTTTCAGGCGCAGGCGGTCCTTCGCGACCGTCTTGATCACGCCGTCCGTGAGCGCGGCGTTCGGGACGGTCAGCAGTTCGTTGTCGAAGGTGCGCACGCGGGTGACGCGCAGGCTGATGTCCTCGACGACGCCGGCGTAGTCGTCCCACTCGATCCAGTCGCCGATGCGGAACGGGCGGTCGGTGTAGATGAACACCCCGGCGACGAGGTTCTTGATCACGTCCTGCATCGCGAACCCGACCGCCAGCGTCGCCGCGGCGGCGACCGTCGCCAGCGACGTCAGGAAGTTGCCGTAGCCCGCCAGCGCGAAGGCGACGGCGAGCGCCGAGAAGACGATCAGGATCGCCGTGACTTTCAACAGCGGTCTGCGGGCGTGGGCGTCCAGGCCCCGGCGGTCCAGCACGCGCCGCACCAGCGGCTGGACGGTCGCGCGCCCGAGCAGCCACAGGACGACGAACCCGAGGACGAACACGATCGCCGAGGCGAGGGCGCCCGCGGCGGCGTCGGGGACGCCCACGCCGACGAGCAGCCGCGCGACGACGTCGGGCAGCTCCGAGGACGGCACCGTCGGCTGGGCGCCGCCGGCCTGCAGCGCCCCGATCATCGCTCGAGCACGGCGGTGTGGCCGCGCGTCTCGACCACCGACCCGTTCACCCGATCGGCGAGGTCGTCGGCGAGCGCCTCGGTCGTCGTCTGGGCGCGCGCCGCGCGCAGGAACTTCACCTTCACGAGGTCGCGCTCTGCCAGCTGGTCAGACAGCTCGTCGGCGACCGGGTCGAGCCCGTTCTTGCCGACCCACACGGTCACGTCGAGCTCGTGGATTCGGCGGCGTCTGTCGTCGGTCATGTTACCTTCACTAGGCGAGGTCCCGGTGTTAAACCCTCCCCCAACGAGTCAGATGTGAGAAGGCGCCTCAGTAGGGGTAACGCGCCTGCGCGCCGCACTCGCAGGTCAACACGACGTGGCCGTCACGCGTTCGGACGCGGGCGTTGCGGCCCGGGCGGAGGGAGACGTCGCAGCGATCGCAGGTGAACCGCTTGAACTCGCGGGGCAGCGACAGCCGGTTGCGCTCGGCGACGCGGCGGGCCCGCCGGACGTACTCGCGCGAGCGGTCGTCCCGGCCGCTCGCGGCCGCCTCACGCGCCAGCGTCGCCAGCCGATCGATGCGCTCGGCGGCGATCTCCTCCGTCGAGGCCATTTGCTGGTCGGGACTGGGCGACCCGCGCAGTTATCGGTTGCGTTCGCCGGACCGGTAGCATTTTCCCGCGCCCTGGCCTCGTCCAGTGCGTGCGCGCGCTCAACTACCTGGAGCTCGAGTCGCGCCTGCAGCGCAGCGGCATCGGCACCTCCGTCGCCCAGCAGCGTCGGGCGCTGGCCGACACGGACGTCGAGGTCGTCACCTCGCCGCTGTCCGGCGAGTCCGTCCTGTCCTCGCTGGGTCGGCTCGCGCGCGGCGACGGGCTGTTCGCCGACGTCGACCTGGCCCACTGTAACGTGATCGGGCCCGGCAGCGTCGCCGTCGCCCGCTACGCGCGCCGGACGGACACGCCGCTGATCCTCCACGCCCACGTCACCAGCGAGGACTTCGCCGAGAGCTTCCGGGGCTCCTCGCACGTCTCCGGCCCACTGCGGCGCTATCTCCGGTGGTTCTACTCCCGTGCCGACCTCGTCCTCTGTCCCAGCGAGTACACGCGTCGGACCCTGCGGTCGTACCCCGTCGACGCGCCCATCGAGCCGATCAGCAACGGGGTCGACCTGGAATCGCTTTCGGGCCACGAGGACCTCCGCGAGGAGTACCGCGAGCGCTACGACCTCGACGGGATGGTCGTGTTCGCCGTCGGCAACGTCTTCGAGCGCAAGGGGCTGACGACGTTCTGTCGGCTGGCCCAGGAGAGCGGGTTCCATTTCGTCTGGTTCGGCCCCTACGACACCGGCCCGCAGGCGTCGAAGACCGTCCGCCGGTGGACGCGCGACCCGCCGGACAACGTCACCTTCACCGGCTGGATCGACGACAAGCGCGGGGCGTTCGGCGCTGGCGACGTCTACCTCTTTCCCACGAAAGCCGAGAACCAGGGGATCGCGGTGCTGGAGGCGATGGCCTGCGGGAAGGCTGTCGTCCTCCGCGACATCCCGGTGTTCGACGAGTTCTACACCCACGGGGAGGACTGCCTGAAGTGCGAGACGCGCGCGGACTTCCGCGAGGCGCTCGACGACCTCGCCGCCGATCCCGACCTCCGCGAGCGCCTGGGGGACAACGCCCGCGAGACGGCCGCCGAGCACGGCCTCGACCGCGTCGGCGAGCGCCTGGCCGGCGTCTATCGTGACCTCGCGGGCGACAACGGAACGGTTTAAAATACCCCTTCCCAACGGTCCGACAGATGCTGCCCACGGTGGCCGTCTTCACTGACACGTACCTCCCGACGGTCAACGGGGTGACCTACACGATCCAGACCTGGCGCCGGCGCTGGGCGGACCGCGGGGGACGTATGCCGGTCGTCTACCCCGACGCCGCGGACTACGACCCCGACGACGACGAACACCCGGTCCGCAGCGTCTCGTTTCCGTTCTACGAGGGGTACCACGCCGCCGTGCCGTCGATCCCCGACGCCGTCGCCGAGTGCGATCCGGCGCTGGTCCACACTCACACGCCCTTCCTCCTCGGGTTGAGCGGGCTGCAGTTCGCCCGCCGCCAGGGCGTGCCGCTGGTGGCCTCCTACCACACGCCGACGGCCGAGTACGCCGACTACATCGCCGAAGGCTGGCTGCACGTCCCCGTCGAACGCGCGGCCCGGGTCTACGAGCGCTGGTACATGAACCGTGCGGAGGTGGTTGTCGTCCCCAGCGAGCCCGCCCGCCACCACCTCCGGGAGATCGGCGTCCGAACGCCCGTCGAGGTCGTTCCCAACGGCGTCGACATCGACGCGTTCGCGCCCGTCGAGGGCGACGCATTCCGCCGGCAGTACGACCTGGGCGACGGCCCATTGGTGGGTTACACCGGCCGCCACGGCTTCGAGAAGGGGCTCGAGCTCATCCTGGACGCCACCGACGGGATGGACGTGACCGTCGTCTTAGGCGGCGACGGCCCGGCCCGGAGCCAGCTCGAGGAGCGCGCCGCCGAGGTCGACGTGGACGCGCGCTTTCTGGGCTTTCTCCCACGCGAGGAACTACCCGCCTTCTACGCCGCGCTCGACGTGTTCGCGTTCCCCAGCCCCGTCGAGACCCAGGGGCTGGTCGCCCTGGAGGCCAACGCCTGCGGCACGCCGGTCGCGGCCGTCGACGCGGGCGCGCTCTCGGACACGGTGGTCGACGGCGAGACGGGCTACCGGGCGCCGCCGGGCGACGCCGACGCGTTCCGGGCGGCCATCGAACGGACCCTCGCCGAGGCCGAGACACTCCGCGAGACCTGCCTGGCGCGCCGCGACGAGATGAGCGTCGACCACGCGGTCGAGACGCTCGCGCGCGTCTACGACACGGTGCTGTGAACGCGACGACAGCCACCGCGCCCGGTGCGTATCGACGCTCGTTTCGAGGGCGACGGTTTTACCCGCAGACTGTCTCGTCACGCGACAGGAACCGCCTCGGTGAGTGATGTTCGAGGAACTGTCGAGAGAGGAGCGACGCGACGCGAGGCGCGGCGTGACCGCGCTGGTCGCGCTGGCGCTGGGACTGCTGGCGATCAACGTGTGGCTGATGCAGCGAGCGACGCTGCCACACGCCGTCACGGCCATCTGGCTCGTCGCGCCGGGCGCCATCGTGACGGTGTTGGTCGTCGTCGGCGTCTGGATCTCCGCGGACGCCCAGCGCGCGAAGTACGCGGGTCACGTCGCCGCGTGGGCGGCGATCGGCGCCGTCGCCCTCGGCATCGGGGGATCGCTCAACGCCTTCAGCGCCTACGCCGAGGGCGCCGCCCGCGAGACGATGATCCAGCTGGTTGTCGGCTGGGCCGGCGGCGGCGTCCTCGACGGCGGGATGGTCGACATCTACGACGCCGAGCGGCGCCTCCAGCGCGAACGCTCCGACGCCGCCCGCCGGGAGGCGCGGACGCTCGCGGAGACGCTGGCGGTCGTCAACCGCGTGCTCCGCCACGACATCCGCAACCACGCGACCGTCCTCCAGGGCCGCCTCGACATGCTCGACGGCGACGACGACCAGCGCGTCGAGCTCCAGCACCAGACCGACCGCATCGTCGAACTCGCCGACAACGCTCGTCGCATCGAACAGCTCGTGCGCAGCGACGACGACAGCCGGGCGGTCCAGTCCCTCGACGCCCTGCTGGCCGACGTCGCGAGCGAGTTCCGGGAGCGCTACCCGTCGGCGTCGATCGAACTCCACGCGGTGCCGGACGACGCGACCGTCCGGGCCCACGAGTTCGTCGAGACAGCCGTGCGCAACGTCGTCGAGAACGCCGTGGTCCACAATCCCGACGGCGAGCCCTCCGTCGAGATCGACGTGACGACGGCCGGTGAGTACGTCACCGTCGAGATCGCCGACGACGGCCCGGGCATTCCCGAGCACGAACTCGATATCCGCGAGCGCAGCGACGAGACCGCCCTGGAGCACAGCAGCGGCCTCGGACTCTGGCTGGTCGAGTGGATCGTCGGCCGCTCGGGCGGCGAGGTAACCTACGACGTCAGCGAGCGCGGCACCGTGGTGCAGATCACGCTCCTCAGGACGTGAACGCGCCGCTGTCCCCCGAAACGGCCAGGTCGGACAGCGACGAACTGCGACGGATCGGTCGCGCGATCGACGCGACCGGGGAAAATCAGTCCTCGAGCGCCTCGGCGATGCGCTCGAGCGTGCGGCGGATGTCGTGGACCTCGTCGCGGAGCTTGCGGACCTCGCGGGTGAGCTCCTCGTTGTCGCCGCCCTGTTCCTGGCCGCGGCCGCCCGGGCCCATGCCGCCGGGGCCGCCGGGACCGCCGGGGCCCATGCCGCCGCCGGGGCCGCCACCGCCGCCCATCATGCCGCCCATCATCTGCGCGAAGGGATTGCCCCCGCCCATGCCGCCGGGGCCGCCACCGCCGCCCATCATCTCCTCGAGGCGCTCCTCGCGGCTGCGCTCGCCCTCCTCGCCTTCGCCCTCCTCGGCGCGCTGCTGGCGGATCTCCTCGACCCGCTCGCGGAAGGACTTCCCCTCGGAGTCGGCCGCTTCCTCGCCTGTCTCGGCCTCGGCGTCGGCGTCGGCCTCGTCTGATTCGTCTGCCATGCCTCGGGGTTTGGCACCCCGTCTGAAAAGGGTTGTCGTGTGTCGCCAGCGCACTGCTCGCGTCGCCGTCAGTCCACACGGTTGCGGAGAGCGCCGCCGGCTCGCAGCGCCGCGGCGTTCTCGCGGACGATCGCCGCGACCTCCCGGTAGTAGTCGGCCGACAGCGACGCCCGGTGGGGCGTGATCACGACCGACTCGAGGTCCCACAGCGGCGACTCGGACGGCAGCGGCTCGCGCTCGAAGACGTCCAGGGCGGCCCCGGCGATCCCGTCGTCGGCCAGCGCGTGGACGAGTGCGTCCTCGGTGACGACGTCGCCCCGGGCGACGTTGACGAGATAGGCGTCCTCGCGCATGGCCGCCAACTCCGCGGCGCCGATCAGGTCGCGCGTATCGTCGGTCAGCGGGACGGCCAGCGCGACGAAGCGCGCGTCGGCCAGCGCCTCGTGGAGGTCGTCGGCCGCGTACACCGCCTGGACGTGCTCTACTGGGTCGGGGTCGCGGCGGACGCCGGTGACGGTCATCCCGACGGCGTCCGCCCGGGCCGCGATCCCGCGTCCGAGGTTCCCGAGGCCGACGACGCAGAGCGACTCGCCCTCGAGCGTGAACACCTCCTCGGGGGCGAGCGGTTCCCACTCGTGGCGCTCCTGGGCGGCGACGTACTGGCGGACGCCGCGGGCGAACGCGAGCATGAAGGCGAGCACCGTCTCACCGACGGCGTCGCCCTGGAAGCCAGCGCTGTTGGTGAGTGCCACGCCCGCGTCGCGGTAGGCCGCGACCGGGATCTGCGACGTCCCGACGACGACCAGGTGGACCCACGGCACCGCGAGGAACGCCTCCCGGTGTTCGAGCGTCACGACGGCGTCGTAGTCGGCCATCACGTCCGCGTCGGCGGCCGCGTCGTCGCCGACGACCTCGACGGTCGCGTCCAGTTCGGCGAGGGCGTCCGCCAGGGCGTCCGGCGGGCACAGCGGGGCGACCGAGTCGTGGACGGCCAACCGCTCGATCTCCATGGACGTGGATCGGGTCGCCGCGCCCGTCCGTGTTGCGCCCCTCGACTGGATGACGTGTCGAGCGGCGCCCGCACGGGACCGGTCAGAACGCGCCGAGACTCGACTGGAGCTCGCGGTCGGTGCCCCCGGGCGTAACCTCGTAGCCCACCAGGTCGCGCACGTCGACGGCGTAGGTGCTGCCGCCGTTTTCGAGGACGAGCACGCGCCCCTGCGTCCCGCGGACGGTGCCCGTCGCCAGCGTCTCGGCGACCGGGCGGTCCGCGAGGTCGAGCCCGTACGCGAATTCGAAGGTAGCGATCGGGTCGAACTCGGCCAGGAGGTCGCGCCAGGCCGCGTCGTCGACCGCCTCGTGGAGGCCATCGATCTTCGTCGGGACGCGCACGCGGTCGCCGATCTCGACGGCGATCTCGGCTTCGAGCTGGCGGGCGACGCGACCGTCCGTCACGGTGCGAAGGTGGGCGGCGCGATCGGCGCCCTGCTCGCGCAGTCGGGTTTCGAGGCGCCACGAGCGGGTCACCCCCACCTTGAACGTGGCCGGGGCGAACGCCGCGAGGTAGACGGCGTGTTCCTCGCGACAGGCGGACAGGGGCAGCTCGCAGTCGCCGACGCAGCGCGCGCAGGCCCAGCGGCTCCGGTGGTCGCGACAGTACGGCGCCGGGTCGTGCTGGCAGGCGAAGTGGACGTCGCCGTCGACGCTCCCGGCGCAGTGGCGCTCGCCCAGGGCGTACTCGAGGCGGGTGCCGGGCGCGAGCGACTGGCGCTCGACGGTCCCGTCCTCGGCCAGGCGGAGCGCCGGCTCGCCGTCGGCGTCGTCCGGCGAGACTCCCGTGTCGTACCCGACGATCTGCACGCTCGCGGGTAGGGACGAACGGGTATAAGGACTGTCGCTCGGCCGACGCCCGCTCGAAGACGGTCAGTGTTCGTCCAGCAGTTCCCGGACGGCCCGGCGGACGGCGTCGTCGGACGACTGGGCGGGTTCCCACCCGAGCGCCGCGAGCTTCTCGATCGACAGGCGCATCCGCGGGACGTCGCCGACCCAGCCGCGATCGCCGCCGGTGTATTCGTAGTCGGGATCGAGCCCCATCTCGTCGGCGACGATGTCGGCGATGGTCGTCACGGAGGTCGTCGTCCGCGTGCCGAGGTTGAAGACGTTGAACGGCGCGTCGGCGTGTTCGACGACGTGGCACATCGCGTCGACGCACTCCTCGATGTGCATGTACGACTTCTCCTGGCGGCCGTCACCGAGGATCTCCAGGCTGTCGGGGTCCTCCCGGAGCTTGTGGATGAAGTCGGGGATGACCGCGCCTTTCTGCAGGCGCGGGCCGACGATGTTGGCGAAGCGGAATACCCACGCCGTGAGGTCGTGGCTGTTGGCGTACACCGAGATGAGGCTCTCCTCGCCGAGCTTGCTGGCGCCGTAGATGCTGATGGGCTCCAGCGGGGCGAAGTCCTCCGGGGTGGGCCGCGGCGCCTCGCCGTAGACCGTCGACGACGAGGTGAAGGCGAGGTTGTCGACGCCGACCTCGTCCATGCGCTCGAGGACGTTCTCGGTGAGGCGGTTGTTGAAGCGGTACTGCTCGACGTCGTCGCGGGCGGCGTTCTTGTCGGCCGCGAAGTGAAAGACCCCGTCCAGCTCCGCGGTGATGGCCTCGGCGGCCACCGACGGGTCGGTCAGGTTGCCCTCGATCACCGCGACGTCGTCGGGCACCCACGCCGCCGCCCCGTTCGAGAGGTCGTCGACCACGCGTACCTCGTTGTCCGCGGCGAGTCGGGCACAGAGGTGCGACCCCACGAACCCCGCGCCGCCGGTGACGAGAAGCCGCTTCCCAGTCAGATCCATGTCTCTCATCTGACGCCATCGCTCAAGTGTTTTTGGAACCGGGGCGGGCAAACGTCGTCGCGAGCGCGTGCGACCGCATCAGGCAGGGCTTAAATTCCCCCGCCCGTATTGAGGGGTATGGACGAGTCTACTGGGGCCGGTGGGGCGGCGACCCGGCGCGCGTTCCTGGCCGGGGCGGGCGGGACCGCGCTCGCGGGCCTGGCGGGCTGTCTCGGCAGCACGGGCAAGGTCGACACCAAGAGCGCCGTGACGCCGGGCGGCGACGGGACGCTGCCCGTCCCGGTGGCCGGCGACCCGAACGCCGACGTGACCGTGATGGCCTTCGAGGACTTCGCGTGCCCGCACTGCGAGGAGTACTCGGTGAACGTCGCGCCGGAGATCTTCTCCCAGTACGTCGACCCCGGGAAAGTCCGCTACGAGTTCTACGACTTCCCGATCCCCGTCGACAAACAGGTCTCCTGGCAGGCCGCCTCGGCCGCCCGCGCCGTCCAGAAGCGCCAGGGCGACGCCGCCTTCTTCGACTACGCACACGCGCTGTACGAACACCAGTCCTCGCTGGGGCCCAGCGAGTACGCGACACTGGCCAATCAGCTGGGCTTCGAGGGGAGCGCGGTGAAGAAGGCCGCGGTCAACGAGACCTACAGGGACACGGTCTCGAAGTACCGCAAGTACGGCAAGAAGATCGGCGTCCGGGGGACGCCGACGATCGTCGTCGACGGCAAGGCCGTCAAGCAGACCGCCAGCGCGATCAGCGACGCGATCGATCAGGCGCTGTCGACAACTACCACTCAGTAGCAGAGCCGGACGTGCCGGCGCTGGCTCGAGCTCTCTTTCTGACGCGAGCCGGTATCGCCGAAGCCATGGTCCCCACCGGATCGACGCGCCCGCGATAGGCGTCTCGAACCCGCAAGCATCTGGTATCAACGTGGAGCAAACCCGTCAGTAAGCCTTTCCTAAACCCCCGTTCAGAGGCGAGTACGCGACGCGCGAGTGCCCCTATGGCGCCCGCGGCAACTGTGCGTAAGCTCCACCTACCGCCGGCGTCGCGCGCGGCTCGCCCACGCATCGATGAATCCGGTGACGATCCTGCTGGACTGGTTGGAAGCCCGTCTGGAAAAGCGGACGCTGGCGAAGGTCGCGCTCGGGCTAGCGATACTCCTGGTCGTCACGCAGGTCGCGACCGCCTGGTACGTCGGGAGCATGGGGCTGTCGATGGGTTCGACGGCCTACAGCGACGACGGGCGGACCGTCGTCATCGACGGGGCCCAGCGCGCGAAGTTCGCCCGCCAGTACAGCGCAGACCACGAGGAGGGGTGGTGTCTCTACGGGTCGGCCAACCAGTCGACGATCCGGATCGACGAGGTCGTCCACGCGCGGGCGCTGTCCAAGCAGACGGGTCACGTCACCTTCACCTGCGTTCCCGAGTCGACCGACCGGCTCGCTCACGCCGAGGACCCGCGCCTGCTCGGGGCAGTCCACAGCCACCCCGGGTTCAATCGCAGCTACCTGAGCCGCCTGGACATCATGCTCTGGGGGCGGGTCAGCCCGATCGTCGCGGTGATGGGCGTCTACACCGAGCGCGACGGGGTGAAGTTCTTCACGACCGAGAGCCTGACGCGCCCGCTCAGGACGGTCGTCGTCGCGGACGGCCACCGGCGGGTGGTGACGAGACGGGGCCGCCAGCCGCATCGACCCGGCGGGAACGGGACGGCTTCGGCGCCGGGCACCGAAACCCCCTAACCCCGGAGGTGCCACTGGTCAGACATGCAGACCGATCCCGAAGTCGCGGTGCTGCGGCTGGGCCACCGCCCGGGCCGCGACGAGCGGATGACGACCCACGTCGGCCTGACGGCCCGCGCGCTGGGCGCCGACCGCGTGATCCTCGCCGAGGACGCCGCCGGCCGCGCCGAGACGGTCGAAGACATCACGGACCGCTTCGGCGGTCCCTTCGAGACCGAGGTCACCGACTCGTGGCGCCCGCTCGTGCGCAACTGGGAGGGACGAGTCGTCCACCTGACGATGTACGGCCTGCCCGTCCAGGACCACGTCGAGGAGATCCGATCGGCCCACCGGGACCGGCGCGAGCCGCTGCTGGTCGTCGTCGGCGCCGAGAAGGTACCCTTCGAGGTGTACGAGGCCGCCGAATGGAATCTCGCGGTGACCAACCAGCCCCACTCGGAGGTGGCGTCGCTGGCGGTGTTCCTCGACCGCTTGTTCGAGGGTCGCGAACTCGATCGCGAGTGGGAGGGGGCGGAGAAGACGGTGGTTCCGAAGGCAGTCGGGAAGCTGGTGGAGGACGCTGAGTGACAGGTGAGCGCGACGACCCGAACCGCGGGAGGCGTCCGGAGAAGGACGCCAGGTGACCGCCTCGGCGGCCGCGGCGGCGGGGTCGCTTCGGTGCTTTTAAACGATTCACGCCCGGAGAGGTACGCAATGGCTTTTGAGGAACTCCTGGAGGACCCGGTCATACAGAAGTACCTCCACGAGCTGGTGGGGCCGAAGGGGATGCCGGTCGCGGCAGCCCCGCCGGACGGCGAGGTGACCGACGAGGAACTCGCGGAGGAACTCGGCCTGGAGCTCAACGACGTCCGCCGGGCGCTGTTCATCCTCTACGAGAACGATCTGGCGACGTACCGACGCCTCCGCGACGAGGACTCGGGCTGGTTGACGTACCTGTGGACCTTCGAGTACGACAAGATCCCCGAGCAGCTCGAATCGGAGATGTACCGCCTGTTCGAGGCCCTCGAGGAGCGCCGCGAGTACGAGCGAAACAACGAGTTCTACCTCTGTGAGGTCTGTGGCATCCGCTTCGAGTTCGGCGAGGCGATGGACTTCGGCTTCGAGTGCCCCGAGTGCAGCTCGCCGCTGGACGCCATGGAGAACACCGCCCTGGTCGACGCGATGGAGGACCGCATCGACGCGCTGGCGGACGAACTCAACGTCGAACCAGAACCCGAACCCGAAGCCTGATGGTCGTCCTCGCAACGAAGCTGTACGTCGACGGCGACGCCCGCGAGCGCGCGCTGGACGGCCTGCGCTCGCTGGTAGCCGACGACCTCGGCGACCTCGACGTCGAGACGACCGTCGGGCTCCGGGACGACGACTTCCCCTCGGTGACGGTCGAGGGCCCGGACGCGGTGGCGGCGCGGAACCTTCTCCGCGAGCGCTGGGGCGCGATCACGCCCGACCTCACCGAGGGGGACGTCCACGTCGGCACGCTCGAACACTGGGACGAGGACGGGTTCGTCCTCGACGCCGGCCAGGAGGTCCGCATTCCGGCCGACCAGCTCGGGCTCGGCCAGGGCACGCCCGCGCAGATCCGCAAGCGCTTCGGGCTGGTGCAACACCTCCCGCTGCGGTTCGTCGCGGGCGACCTGCCGCGGCTGGCCGACGACGAGCGCGACCGCCTCTACGACTGGACGCGCGGGGCGGGCCGGGTCAACGTCAACAGCGCCACCCGCTCTGAGGTGCGCGCGACGGTCAACCGCGCGGGCCACGCCCGCGACCTCGTGACCGTCGAGCGACTGGGGCTGCTCGAACAGAGCATCGTCTGCAAGGAGGGCACGGACCCGCCGGGGCTGCTCGCCAGCGTCGGCGGCTACCTGCCGTCGGAACTGCTCGCCGTCGTTCCATGAACCGCCGGCTGGTCCTCGCGGTCGTCGGACTCGGCCTCCTCGCCGCGACCGCCGGGTGTTCCTCGCTGCTCGGTGGCGGCCAGCCCGACTACGCCAAGCTCAACCAGAGCGCCAGTTACGACTGGAACACGACGGCCAACGCCACCGTCAACGTCACGAAAAACCGCTACGTCGCCGTCTACGATCTGGGCAACCGTTCGAAGATCGAGCTCTACCAGCGCGACGCCCTCGGCACGGAGAGCCCGCTCGACGTCCGGGCGCTGAAGTTCCGCTACCCGAACGGGACGGTGACCAACCTCTCGAAGGACGCCGTCGAGCAGACGCGAAAGCGCCTGGTCGTCACGCTGCCAAGCGAGGACGGCAAGCTGGCGTACACGGCGCCGCGCACCGGGAAGGGGTTCACCACGCAGACGTTCGTCTCCGGGTCGTACGTAGTGACGCTTCCCCCCGGTGCCCGCGTTGGCGTGCCGATCCTGGGCACGGTCAAGCCCGGCGGCTACCACACGACGCAACTGGACGACCGTGTGACGATCACGTGGCCGTCGGTCGAGGCCGACGCGGTCTCGGTGCGGTGGTACCTCCAGCGGGACCTGTGGCTGTTCGGCGGCCTCCTGGCGATCGCGCTGGTGCTCGGCGGCGGCGGCGCGCTGTACTACCTGCGCCAGATCCGCCAGCTGGAGCGCCGGCGCGAGGAGACCGGCGTCGACGTCGGCGACGACTCGGGCGACGGCGGGCCGCCGGGGACGGGCTGAACGGCCGACACCGGCTGGACTTTTACCGGCGGACGCCCAACCCCGGGACATGCGCGTCGCGCTGGTCACCGTGGGCGACGAGTTACTCGCGGGCGATACGGTCAACACCAACGCCGCCTGGCTCGGCGACCGCCTCACCGAGCGCGGGGCGACCGTCGAGCGCGTGACGGTCGTCCCCGACCGCGTGGCCGACATCGCGCGCGTCGTCAACGAGTACCGCGCCGAGTACGACGCCGTGATCGTCACCGGGGGCCTGGGACCGACCCACGACGACGTCACCATGGACGGCGTGGCCGCCGCCGTCGGCCGCGCAGTCACCGAAAGCGAGGAGGCGCTGGCGTGGCTGGCCGAACACGGCGGGTACTCCCGCGCGGACCTCGCGGAGGGCACTGCCCACCTGCCTGCCGGCGCGGAGATGCTCCCCAACCGCGAGGGCGTGGCCCCTGGCTGCGTCGTCGAGAACGTCTACGTGCTGCCGGGCGTCCCCGCGGAGATGAAGACCATGTTCGCGGAGATCGCCGACGACTTCGCCGGCCAGCGCCGCTACGTCGAGGAGGTAGTGGCCGACGAGCCCGAGAGCGGGATGATCGATCGCATCGACGCCGTGCGCGAGCGCTTCGACGTCACCGTCGGCAGCTACCCGGGCGAGGTCGTCCGGTTGAAGCTCCAGAGCACCGACGAGTCCGAGGTCGCGGCCGCTGCCGAGTGGTTGCGCGACCGGGTCGAGGCGCCCGCCGACGATCCGAACTAGCGGTAGAGGTACGCCAGCCAGGCGGCCACCAGCAGGACGCCGACCAGCCCGACGAGCGCGCCGGCGCTGTTGACCGCGCCCGCGTTGACTTCGGCGCTCTCCTGTGCGAGTACGAATGCGAGGCTCATAATCTGGGGCTCTCGCCCCGGTCTCTTAAGAATCCCGAACCCGGCGCGGGCGGGCCGGCCGACCCCGGACGGCTTTTGGGTCCGCCGGGGCTACCCGCCAGTGATGCGAACCATCGGCGTGGTCGTCAACCCGATCGCCGGCATGGGCGGGCGGGTCGGGCTGAAAGGCACTGACGGGAAGGTCGCGGAGGCGCGCGAACGGGGGGCACAACCCCGGGCGCCCGACCGCGCTCGCGAGGCGCTCGAACGCGTCCGCGAACTCGACGCCGACGTCGACGTCCTGGCCGCCGGGGGCGTCATGGGCGCCGACGAGGCGCGGGCGGCCGGCTTCGAGCCGACCGTCGTCTACGACCCGAGCGACGGCGAGACGACCGCCGCGGACACGCGGGCGGCCGTCCGGGCACTGCTGGACCGGGGCGTGGACCTCGTGCTGTTCGTCGGGGGCGACGGGACGGCCGTCGACGTCGCCGAGACGCTGACCGACTCCGGCACCGACGTGCCGATGCTGGGCGTGCCCGCCGGGGTGAAAGTCTACTCGGAGGTGTTCGGCGTGACGCCGCGGGCCGCCGGCCAAGTCGCGGCCACGTTCACCGAGGTCGAGCGCGGCGAGGTCAACGACATCGACGAGGACCAGTACCGCGAGGGCGAGGTCCACACAGAGTTACGCGCCGTGGTCGCGGTGCCGGCCGCCGAGCAGCGCCAGGCGAGCAAGCAACTGGGCGGTGGCACCGTCGAGAGCCTCGCCGAGGGGGTCGCCGAGGAAATCTGCCCGGGCGTCACCTACGTCCTCGGCCCGGGCAGCACTGTCGGCGCCGTCGAAGCGGCGCTGGGCTTCGAGGGCACGCCCCTGGGCGTCGACGTCTGGCGCGACGGCGAGGTGCTCGTCGCGGACGCCAGCGAGGCCGAGATCCTGGACGCGCTGGGCGAGGACAACGTCATCGTCGTCTCGCCCATCGGCGGCCAGGGGTTCGTCTTCGGCCGGGGCAACCAGCAGCTCTCGCCCGCCGTGATCCGCCGGTGCGACCTCGAGGTCGTCGCCTCCAAGCGCAAACTCGACGATCTGGGGACGCTGCGGGTCGACACGGGCGACCGCGAACTCGACGAGCAGCTGCGCGGCTGGCTCCAGGTCCGGACCGGGCGCGTCGAGCGCCGACTGATGCAAGTGATTTAGGCACACACCGTTTTCGGCGTCTGAGACAAGACGTAATATATCGGCCCTGCCGATAAGTGGTGTATAGACAAGATTAAGGTGTATCGGCGCGGACCTCACGGGCATGGAAACCCGGAAGGTCCAACGACTGGGACCGTCGACGCTCGCCATGACGCTGCCCGCCGAGTGGGCCAGCGAGCACAACGTCGAAAAGGGCGACGAGGTGTCGCTGCGCATCGGCGGGAAGGGGACGCTGACGGTGATGCCCGAGTCCGTCCAGACCGAGGAGTCCGAGGCGGTCATCTACGCGGAGAACCTCGACGCCGACGCCGTCGAGCGCGCGATCGTCGCCCAGTACGTCCTCGGCCGGCGCATCATCCACGTCGAGGCCGGCGAGGACGGCACCCTCAAGTCCGAGCACATCAACGCGGTCTACAACGCCGAGACGCAGCTGATGGGCCTGGGCGTCATCGAGGAGACGCCCGAGCGCATCGCCATCCGC
>JBDGSW010000046.1:0-17600 GCA_042217345.1 Haloarculaceae archaeon | reverse complement strand
GAACTCCGACTGGTCGTAGTTGATGCGGAACGGGCCCTGGCGCTCACAGCCCTGACACTCGTGGGGTTCCTGGAAGTCGCCGGCGGTCTGGGGGATCCGCGTCAGCGTGCCGCAGCGCTGGCACTCGAAGGCGGCGGTGGTGACCTTCGGACGGACGTCCGTGGCCTTGCGGACGATCCCCTGGACGGCGATGAGGTTCCCGCGGTGGTCGGCGCGGATCTCGCGGATCTCCGTCGACTCGGGGAGGTTCTGAATGCGGACGTGGGCCTGCCCGAGCTTGACGTCGACCGGGAGGTCGTACAGCCGCAGGGCCTCCTCGGCGTAGTCCTGGAACTGCTCGGGGTGGGTGCGGACGTCGTCGGCCAGGTCCGGGTCGAAGCGGTAGAGGTCCTGCCAGTCGACGTACAGGGACTTCTTGTCGGTGGGATATTTCTGCGCGAGGTCGCCGATCTCGTTGCGGTAGTAGTTGCGGTAGAACTCCTCGAAGAGATCGATCACCTCCGTGTCCTCCGCGCGAGCCATGTAGTGTACCCGGCTTTGATCCCACTCACCTATCAAGGTTCGCAAACCCCGGGGTGGAACTGAAATCGGCGGGGGTCCACACCGACCGACGGCGTCGGGACTCACCGCCGTTTCGCCAGGAGAACCGGCCATCGGTGACGGGCCGGGGCCGTCCGCTCAGTCGCCGCCCGACTCGACGAACGCCAGCAGGTCGTCGGCGCCGACGAAGCCCTCGGCGCGGCGGGCGACGGGTTCGCCGTCGGCGAACAGGACGAACAGCGGGACGCTGCGGACGTCGAAGCGCTCGACCAGCGGCGGGTCGTCGCGGGGGTTGACAGTAGCGACGACGGCGTCGGTCGAGCGAGCGACGATCCCCAGTACCGGCTCCATGCTGGCGCAAATGCCACAGCCCTCGGTGTAGAACTCTACGAGGACGCGGTCGTGTGCGGTCACGAGGTCGTCCAGGGCGGCCGCGTCGGCGAGCGCGACCGGACGGTCGGTGACGGTCTGGGAATCGTCGGCGCCGGGCGTCTCACTCACACGCGATCGTAGGCGCCGCGACTACTTGAGCGACCCGTCCGCAGCCGGGCCCGCGTCGGCGCGCGTCGCCAGCAGCACGCAGCCGACGCCGAGCAGCGTCGCCGCGAGCGCGGTCGCGACGACGGCGGTTCGCACGGCCGCGGCGAAGCCGGCGGACCCGCGCGCCAGGGCCACGCCGGCGCCGACGAGCAGCGGGGAGGTGGTGCTCCCGACGCGGCCGAGCGACTCGCCGAGGCTGACCAGCCCGCCCCGGGTCGCGTCGGTCGCCGCGGCCGTCACGGCGCTGCGGAACAGCGACAGCGAGACGCCGAAGCCGGCGCCGGTGACGACCGACGCGACCTCGACGACGGGGATCGACGGCGCGAGCGGCAGGCCCGCGACGCCCGCGCCCGTTGCGGCGACCGACGCCGCGAGCAGCGATCGGCGGCCGTCCATCGCCGAGAGCAGTCGTCCGACCTGCGTCCCCCCGACCGCCGACGCCAGGCTGGCGAGCGCCACGACCAGCCCCGCCGTCCCGGCCGAGCCGGCCAGGAGCCGCTCGACGACGATCGAGTTGTAGGTGAGGAAGACGAACCACAGAAACGAGGGGACGCCCCGGCCGACCAGCAGCGCGGCGACGGCCGGCCGACTCGCCAGCGATCGCAGCGACGGACCGGCCCCGGACCCGCCACTCGGGTCGCGGTCGTCGCGGTCGCCGCGGTCGCCCCGGGCGGGCTCGACGAACCAGACGGCGACGGCCGCGGCCGTCGGGAGGGCGACGGCGTACAGGAGGAAAGGCAGCTGCCACGCGACGGACAACAGCGCGCCGGCGGCCAGCGGGACGACCGTCAGCGAGATCCCGACGGTCGCAAAGCGGACGCCCTGGGCGCGGGCCTCGCGCTCGCCGTCGTAGAGGTCGCCGACGCTCGTGATGAGCACCGGCGCGATGCCGGTGTACCCAACGCCCTGCAGCGCCCGCAGCGCCAGCGCCACCCGGAAGTCGGTCGTCGCCGCCAGCCCCAGCCCGGCCAGCCCGAACAGCGCCAGCCCCGCCGTCAGCACGGGTTTGCGCCCGACGCGATCGGAGAGCGCGCCCACCAGCGGGATGGCGACGATCGCCGGCGCCGTGAACACGGACATCAGCAGGCCGATCGAGGCGTCGCTCGTCCCGTAGGGCCCGACCAGCGACGCCAGGATCGGCGAGACGACCGAGGCGCCCAGCGGCGAGGTGAGACTGCCGAGCAACAGCAGCAGATAGTTCCGGTCGCCGAGCAGCGCCGCGTCGAGACCGACCAGTCGCGCGAGACGGGACACGTCGGTAGCTCCCGCCCGGCGGCCATCAGACTGTCGTTCGTCGGGAGGGTCGACCGGACGTCAGTCGCCGGCAGCCGCCGTCAATCAGATTCCCGCGCGGGCGTCGCGTGCGACGACGTCGCGCCAGTAGGTGAGCACCCAGTAGCCCAGGCCGGTGCAGATCAGGCCGGCGGCCACGAAGTACGCCAGCAGTTGGGTGCCGAGCACACGACCGGAGAACCGGACGGTGTAGACGACCCCCTCGCCGGCCAGCCCGAAGAGGACGAACGAGGCCACCGCGATGCCGACTGATCCGAGCATGGCCGTCGCGCCGTCGGCGCCCAGGCGCGCCAGCCACACGACGGAGGCGACGAACGCCGCCGCCAGCCCGAGGACGTAGATCGGCAGCCGCGCGCCCGTGCCCGAGAGGTCGCCCGAGAGCACGCCCAGCAGCCCGACGAACGCGGCGGTGAGCACCAGCGTGCTCGCGACGATCCCGACGACGACGCGCCCGCCGACGTCGCCCACTCGCGGCAGGTCCATACCCCGCCCACTCGCCTGGCCGGCAAAAAGGTACTGGCGACCGAGGGATCGGCGTCCGGCGGCTGGGCCGCGCTCGGGTGGGGAACGCCGGCCTCGCTATCTCGCATCTGGATCGTTCGACACTTCGCGTGCGAGTCCGGCTCGCCGTCTCGCGCAGGTCGAGACGCTCGCTTTGTTCCTGGGCTCGCGGCTTCGCCACTCGACGTTCCGAGGACTCACTTCGTTCCTCCCCGCTCGCATTGTCCGCGCCCTCACTTCGTTCGGCCGCCCGGCTCGCGGGTCGTTCCTCCCCGCTCGCATTGTCCGCGCCCTCACTTCGTTCGGCCGCGTAACCGTCAGAAGACATTTACGCACGCCGAAACTATCGGATCGCCATGAGCGCCGTCCCCGACGAGATCCGCGTGACGGAGGGGGGACACGGCCTGCCGGTCGTCGAACTACTGACCGGCCGGGGGTTCATCACTGGCAAGTCCGGCAGCGGCAAGTCCAACACCGCGACGGTCATCGCCGAGTCGCTGCTCGCCCACGACCTGCCCTTTCTGATCATCGACACTGACGGCGAGTACTTCGGCCTGAAAGACCAGTACGAAGTGCTGCACGCCGGCGCCAACGACACCTGCGACGTCGTAGTCGACGTCCGCCACGCACCGGTGCTGGCCGAACTTGCCCTCGACGGAAAAGTCCCGGTCGTGCTGGACGTGTCGGGATACCTCGACGAGTCGGAGGCCCACGACCTGATCCGGGAGGTCGTAGTCGCGCTGTTCCAGAAGGAACACGAGCGCCGGCAACCCTTCCTGCTGTTCGTCGAGGAGATGCACGAGTACCTGCCCGAGTCCGGCAAGCAGACGGAACTCGGCGACCGCCTGCTGCAGGTGGCAAAGCGTGGTCGCAAGCGCGGGCTCGGGATGCTCGGGATGTCCCAGCGGCCCGCAGCGGTCGACAAGGACTTCATCACGCAGTGTGACTGGATCGTCTGGCACCGCCTCACCTGGAACACCGACACGCAGGTCGTCAGCCGGATCATCGACGCGGAGGCCGCCGACACCGTCGAGACGCTGGACGACGGCGAGGCCCTGCTGATGACCGACTGGGACGAACAGCTCCAGCGCGTGCAGTTCCAGCGCAAGTCGACCTTCGACGCCGGCGCCACGCCCGACCTGGGCTCGTTCGAGCGCCCGGACCTCCGGTCCGTCGACCCCGAGATCGTCCGCCGCGTGAAGAACTTCGGGGACGTGCCCGACGACGACGCCGAGACGGACGCGGACAGTGACGACGCCACCGGCGCTGACGACGGTGACGACACGGACGGCGAGCGGTCCGCGGACGGGGCCGACGGCGCCGGTGGTGCAGCTGCGACCGAGGACGGCGATGATTCTCCCCACGAAGGCACAGGTGCTGAAGAAGCCGATCACAGCGACGAGGGCGGCGCCACCGGTGACGGGACCGCCGCCGAAGCCGACGATTCGGGGTCGTCGACGGACGACGGTGCCGGCGAGGGCGAGGGGGAGACCCGGCCGGTGTCGGTCGAGCCCGAGGACCGAGTCGTCGAGTCGGTCCCGTCGCGACCGACTCCCGAGCGCGAGCCGGCGGCCGAGGTCGTCTCCAGCCCGCCGCCGGTGTCGCCTCAGCCCGCGAGCAACCCCGTCCTGGAGGTCGCGCACCTGTTCGCGTACCTGCTGCGGGTGCTGCGCTATCGGGTGGCGATCTGGTCGGTCGTCGCGCGGCGCCGCCTCGCGGCTGTCGGCGGCGCGGCGCGACCCGACCCGATCGAGCCGACGCCCGCCCGGACCGGCGACTCGCGCAGACGCGCGGCCGTCCGCCTCGGCGCGGTGCTGGCGGCGCTGGCGCTGTTGGGGATCGCGGCGATAACGCTGTTGTAGGCGACCGTCAGGGACGGCCGAGCCGTCGGTGGCGCTGGTAGAGGTACAGGGGACCCGAGACGGCCGTCGAAGCGACCGTGCCGACGATGAACATGCCGGCGAGCGCGGCGAGCAGGCCGCCCGCCGAGTCGAGGGGGAGGTCGAGAACGAGCGAGAAAACGAGGGTGACGCCGAGGGCGCCGACGACGACGTACGGGCGCGCGTCGGGGCGCCAGGCGGCGCCGGTCTGGCGGAGCGCGCGGGCGTCCTCGACCATGAACAGCGTCCCGAACAGCGCGACCAGGACCGTCGCCCACGTGAGTACGAGCGTCACCGTCCCCGCCAGCGACGGGACGAGCCCCTCGAGCAGGCCGGTGGTCCCGAACACCAGCGCGAGCGCGCCGAGGACCGTCGGCGCGTACAGCAGCCAGAACGGATCGTCGTCGGGCTCGCGCTCGCCGCGGCTCGCGCGCTCCTCGACCGGGTTCGTTCCGACCGCCGCCTCGACGGAGTCGACCGACTCCACCGCGGCGTCGCCCGACTCGAGGGCGAGCGCAGGGCCGGCGCCGTCGGCGATCGGGCGCGCGCCGGCGGCGGTCGCGTGGATCGCGGGCGTCACGCCGGGTGCCCCTCCGGGCGCGACGCGGCGGTCGGCGGGCTGTACTCGTTCGCAGCGGTGTTGACGTGCCGTAACATGGTGCTCCCCGTCCGCGTCACCGCCGACGCGCGGACCCGTCGTTTGACGGTAGCGTCGCCACTGTCCCTGGGTAACGCTTATGCCGCCGGAGGGAGAACGACGAGATGTTCCACCAACCCTCGTTCTCCGCGGTGTCTTCTCTGTAGCGACGCGTACCGAGTACCGGCACCGAAATGAAGCTTATGCTGGATTCGTTACCTATCCGATTTCTGTTAGCTCGGGCGACGCGGGCGAACGCATCGCCGCTCCGTCGGGCGCCACGACCGGTGCGAGCGGCTGGTTTCACTCGTCGTGGCGGCAAAACGAAGGCGACCTGCCATCCCCGTGAACACGGCGACGGCCGGGCGCGTCTGCCCGACAGGTCGTGGTTTCGACGTGATCGATTTCACGAGTGGTCTGGTACTCGACGTATCAGAATATATGAACGCAGTGGGGCGGCCCGATCGGGTGCGAGCGCCTAGTTTTCGACCGCCACGAGCTGCTTGCCGATGTTGACGCCCTCGAACAGACCGAGGAACGCCTCGGGCATGTTCTCGATGCCCTCGGTGACGGTCTCCTCGTACTGGAGGTCGCCGGACTGGACCCAGCGGGCGAGGCGCTCGGTGGCCTCCCCGAAGCGGCCGGCGAAGTCCCGGACGAGCAGGCCCTCGACGCGAGCGCGCTTCTGGATGAGCTGGCCGAGCTTGCGGGGGCCGACCGCCTGCTCGGTGTCGTTGTACGTCGATATCTGCCCGCAGACGGCGACGCGGGCGCGGACGTTCAGGTGGGCGAAGGCGGCGTCGGTGATCGGCCCGCCGACGTTGTCGAAGTAGACGTCGACGCCGTCCGGGCAGGTCTCGCCGACGGCGGCGCGGTAGTCGTCGGTCTCCTTGTAATTGAACGCCGCGTCGAAGCCGAGGTCGTCGGTGAGCCACTCGACCTTCTCGTCGGCGCCGGCGACGCCGACGACGCGACAGCCGTTGAGCGTGGCGAGCTGGCCGACGACGGAGCCGACGGCGCCCGCGGCACCCGAGACCAGCACCGTGTCGCCGGGTTTCGGGTCCGCGACGTCGAGCAGGCCGAAGTAGGCCGTCCGTCCGGGCATGCCCAGCACGCCCAGGGACGTCGAGATCGGGGCCAGGTCTGGGTCGACCGGGACGAGGTCGTCGCCGTCGGCGACGGCGTACTCCGCCCACCGGAGGTTGCCGGTGGCGACGTCGCCGGGCTCGAAGTCCGGGTGGTTCGAGGCGACGACGTCGCCGACGACCCCCGCCTGCATGACGTCGCCGACGTCCCAGGGCTCGGCGTAGGACTCGGCGTCGCGCATCCGCCCGCGCATGTACGGGTCGACCGAGAGGTAGCGGCTCTCGACCAGCACCTCGCGGGGCCCCGGTTCGGGGATCTCGCCCTCTCGCAGTTCGAAGTTGTCCATCGTGGGCGTGCCCGTGGGGCGACTCGCCAGGATCCACTGCCGGTTGGTGTCTGCTGCCATCCTGCATCGTGACTGGGGCGTGGGCCGGTTGAGTGTTCGGGTTCCGGGGGCGGGGGAGCGCCGCCCGACGCTGGGCTTTTGCCCGCCGGGCCGCTTCGGTGGGCATGGACTACGAGCGGTTCGTCTTCGAACAGCCCCTCTACGGGTCGGTGAACGTCCTCCGGGTCGGCGAGACGCTCGTCGACACCGGCCACCTCGCGCCGGCCTGCCGGGCGGACGTGGCCGACGCGGTCGCCGACGGCCCGCTCGCCGGCGTCGAGCGCGTGCTCCTCACCCACCCCCACTCCGACCACGTCGGCGGCAGCCTCACCATCCCCGCGCTGACCGAACTCCCCCACGTCACCGTCGAGGGCGTTCCAGAGCGCCTGCGGTCGTACGACGAGTACCTCCGCGAGACCCACGACCAACTCGAACGCCGCGGCGCGGGGATCGACGCCGACGAGGACCGCATGCAGAGCGCGTACTTCCCGCTGGCCGAGTACGCCGGCGACGAGATCGAGTTCGAACGCGTCCTGACCGACGGCGACGTGGCGGCGGTGGGCCCGTACGACCTGGAGGTGGTCGCCACGCCCGGCCACGCTGCCGACCACATGGCGCTGTGGCACGAGCCCTCCGGGACGCTGCTGTCGGCGGATCTGGTCTCCGCCAACGGCCACTTCATGTACGGCCCGGTCGACGCCGACGTCGGCGACTACCTCGACTCGCTCGAGCGCGTGCGGGCCCTCGACCCCGACGTCCTGGTGCCGGGTCACGGCCCGCCGATGGACGACGCGGTGGGGCGCATCGACGACGCCATCGAGAAGGCCGACCGCGCGCTCACGGGCCTCCGCGAGGCCGTCGCCGAGGCCGGCGGACCGGTCAGCACGGCCGCGCTCGCCCGCGAGGTGTTCGGCGCGACCGACGCGACGGTCCGCTTTCTCAACCTCGTCGCCTGCGAGTACCTGGAGTACCTCGACGCGCAGGGGGTCGTCGACCTCGAGTACCGTCCCGACGGCGCCGTCGCGATGCCGGCCTGAGCGCCCCGCCTGCGTCCCCGAAACGCCTCAGAACGCCCGGTGGTACTGCGGCGGCACTTCGACGGCGTCCTCGCGGCCGAGGTCCCGCGCGGCGTGGAGCGTGAAGTACGGGTCGCGAAGGTGCTCGCGCCCGACGATCGCGACGTCCGCGCGGTCGTTTCGCACGAGGGAATCGGCCTGCTCGGGCGTCGTGATGCCGCCGACGGCGCCGACCGCGACGTCGGACTCGACGCCCTCGTTGACCTGTCGTCCGTAGCGGATCTGGTAGCCCGGGCCCTGACTGGGGAGCTGCTGGTCGGGGCTGATGCCGCCCGCGCTCACGTCGATCAGGTCGACGCCGTGTTCGGCCGCCAGGTCGGCGAAGCGGACCGACTGCTCGACGGTCCAGGCGTCGCGGTCGGGCAGCCAGTCGGTGGCGGAGATACGCACGAACAGCGGTTTCTCGGCCGGCCAGACCTCGCGGACGGCGTCGATCACTTCGAGGGGGTAGCGCACGCGGTTCTCGAAGGAGCCGCCGTACTCGTCGTCGCGGTGGTTGGTGACCGGCGAGAGGAACTCGTGAAGCAGGTAGCCGTGGGCGGCGTGGACCTCGACGACCGCAAAGCCGGCCGCGTCGGCCCGGCGGGCGGCGTCGGCGAACGAATCGCGGACGTCGGCCAGGTCGGACTCGTCCATGGCGCTGGTCGGCGGCGCCTCACCCTCGTAGGGGTAGGGCTCGCCCGAGGGGGCGATCACGTCCCAGCCGCCCTCGTCGGGCCCGAGCGGGTCGTGGCCCTCCCAGGGACGCGAGGTCGAGGCCTTCCGGCCGGCGTGCGCCAGCTGGACGCCCGGGAGGCTCCCCTGGTCGCGGACGAACTCAGTGATCGGCGCGAGCGCGTCGGCGTGCTCGTCGGACCAGATGCCCAGGTCCTCGGGCGAGATGCGCCCGCGCGGCTCGACGGCGGTCGCCTCGGCCATGACGACGCCGGCGCCGCCGACCGCGCGGCTGGCGAGGTGCTGGAAGTGCCAGTCGGTCGCGAGCCCGTCGCGGTCCTCGCAGGAGTACTGACACATCGGCGAGACCATCACGCGGTTGGGCAGCTCGGTGTCGGCAAGCGAGAGGGGAGTGAACAGATCCGTCATCGGCGTTCGAAGGGGCCTGGCGACAAAGCCCCCCTCGGTCCCGGTGCCTCTCGCCGGTACTCCCCGGCGCCCGGTCGCCCCCTCGCGCGCCGGCACTGGTGGCGACGACCGGCGGGCGAATCCCCAAGGCCGTCCGGACGCTATCGCCGGCATGGCCACCGACGAGTTCGGCGACGGCGCAGTCGCGGTGGGCGGGCCGGGCGAGGCCCCGCCGATCGCGTTCGTCCACGGTGCGGGGTTGTCCCGGCAGATGTGGCTTCCCCAGCTGCGCGCGATCGCCGCCGACTTCCGCGTGATCGCGCCCGACCTCCCCGGCCACGGCCGGCGCGCCGACGAACGGTTCTCGCTCTCGACCGCGGCGACCGTGGTGGCGGAGGCAATCGCCGGCGCGACCGACCGGCCCGCGCTGGTCGTCGGCCAGTCGCTGGGCGCCTACGTCGCGGTCGCCCTGGCGGATCGCGAGCCCGACCGCGTCGCCGGGCTGGTGCTGTCGGGCGCGGGCGCGAACTACACCTGGCTGCTCGGGCTGCGCACCCGCCTGGCCGGCTGGCTGATGCGCCTGCGAGCCCTGCGCGCGTCGCGGCGCGATGCCTTCGCCGAGCGGATCGCCGACGCCCTCGAGGCGGGCGACCTCCCCAGGGACGTGGTCGCCGCCATCCGCGAGGGCGGCGTCTCGCTGTCGGGCTACGGCCGGGGTGCGACCGCACTCGCGGGCTTCGACGCCCACGCCAGACTCGAGGGCTTCGACGGACCAGTCCTGCTGCTCAACGGCGAGGGCGACCGGATCAATCCCGGGCCGGCCGCCCGCCTGGCCGACGGCCTCCCGCGGGCGCGGGCCGACGTGCTCGACGACGCGGGCCACACCTGCAACCTCGACCGTCCTGACGCCTACACCGAAGCCGTTCGGTCCTTCGCCGAGACCGCGGTCTGGCCGGAGCGAGCGGTCGAGGAGTGACCGGGTGCGTGGGACCGCGCCCTCAGGCGATGTCCCAGCGGTCGGCCGTGATGCCGTCGACGCCGGCTTCGCGGACGCGCGCGACGTCCTCGCTGGTTTTGGCGGCTTTCCAGGCGATGACCGAGAGCCCCCGGTCGTGGGCGGCCTCGACGACGTCGGTCTCCAGGCACAGGTCGAAGTGCGGGTGGACGTACTCGCACTCGAGGTCGATGGCCGTCTCGATGTTGGCGGTCGGCAGCGACTCGAACAGGTAACCGGTCGGGACCGACCACGAGAGGTCCGCGACCGACGCCAGCGCGTCGGGCGAGAACGACGTGACGTGGGCGTCGACGGCCGAGGCCGTGACGACGTCGCGGACGTCCGCGGCGATGTCGGACTCCTTCAGTTCGATCTGGGCGGTGACGCCCGCCGGGACGGCCTCGAGCACCGCCGACAGCCGGGGGATCGACTCGCCGGAGTCGAGCACTTCCAACTCGCGCAACGCTGTCCAGGACAGGTCGGCGACGGCGCCCGAGCCGCCGGTCAGCCGGTCGACCGTCTCGTCGTGGAAGACGACCAGCTCGCCGCTCGCACACCGGCGCACGTCGATCTCGACGGTCTGGAGGTACTGGCCGGCCTTTCGGACCGCCTGAACGGTGTTTTCGGGGTACTGTGACCCGCAGCCACGATGGCCGATGAGTTCCATCTAGCCGTGAACCACCACTACACGACCATCAGTATTACGGCCAGCGTCTATATAGACTACGGATGACACGTGCTGGCAGGGGAACCTCGGATTACCCTCGACGGAAGGAAGCGGCCGAGCACCGGACGGCGCGGGGGCGGCGGCGCCCGAGATCACAATTGCCATGAGGGTGCCGGGCGTCGACTCGACCGTGTCGCGACGCACGTCGATCGGGCTGTTCGCGTTCGTCGCCGTGGCGTGGGGCGGGTCGTATCCGGCGATCGAGATCGGTCTCAGGTCCGTGTCACCGGTGTTCTACGCGGCGATTCGACTGCTCGTCGCCGCGGCCGTCGGGTTGCCGGTCGCTGCGCTGTTCGTCGACGACTGGATCCCACGGACGACGGACGACCGCCGCTACGTTCTCGTCACCGGACTCTTCGTCGGCGCGTTGGCCAACGGCTTCCTGTTCGTCGGTCAGCAGTACGCGACCAGCGGACAGGGCGCCGTCTTCGTCGGCCTGAATCCAGTCCTGGCGGCCGGGTTCTCGAGCGTCCTTCTCCCGGCGACCGACCTCTCGGCGGTCGAGGCGCTGGGCGTCCTGTTTGGCATCGCCGGCGTGACCCTGGTTGGGAACCCGGATCTGACGTCGCTCGGGTCACTCGGCGGCCAGTACGTGCTGGTCCTGACCGCGGCCAGTCTCGCGCTGGGGAGCGTGCTCAGCGAGCGGCTCGACCCAACGATATCGCCGGTCGCCGGCAACGGCTGGGCGATGGGCGTTGGCGGCCTGCTCCTGCTGGCCGGGAGCGGCGCTCTCGGCGGACCAGTGGTGGTCAGCCGGATCACGCCGTCGGTGGTCGCCGCCGCGCTCTACATCGGCGTCGTGGCCACGGCCGGTGGATACGGGGCGTACTTCGCGCTGCTTTCCAGGGTCGGCGCCGTCCGGACCAACCTCGTCTCCTACGTCGTGCCACTCGTGGCGACCGTTAGCGGCCTCGTCCTGTTGGGCCAGCCGGTGACGCTTCGACTGCTCGGCGGGTTCGCGCTGATCGCCGCCGGGTTCGCCGCAGTCAACCGCCGCGAGCTCGCGGCGATGGTCGACTCCGCCCGCGACGCTCGATCGTGAGTCCGCGCTACTCGTCGACGAACGCGAGCACGTCCGGCGAGAGGTCCCGCCGACGGCTCGACCGGCCCGTCGGTCGACGGCTTCGTCGCGTAGAGTGTCTGGCTCCCCGTGGCCACCTGTTCGACCTGCGGGCGCGTGACCGGGTGTGGCTTGTACTCGTTGTCGATGTACAACTGCAGCTGGTCGGTCAGCCGGTCGGGCTCCTCGCCCGTGGCCTGGATGGCGAGGACGTCCGCCGCCGAGAGGTAGCCCGTGTTGCTCGGCGGCATCACGTCACCGGCCGCTGGCTGCCAGACGTCGGCTTCGGCGTCGCCGGCGCGACCGACGTCGATCAGCTGGTTGTACGACGAGCGGTTGCGCATGTCCATGCTGGTCTGCTTGCTCGCGCCCAGCGAGCGGAACCGGCTCTCGTGAACCGTCCGGTGCCACTGGCTCGGGTCGGCCGTCCCGAAGCGATCGGTCAGCGTCGCGGCCGTCTCCCGCAGCGCGGCGACGATCACGTCGTCGCGGGACTCGGTCGTCGCGGTGTCCAGATCGTCGAACCAGTCGTGGTCCGTCCGTCCGGCGAGCGCGTCGATGAACGTCACGTCGTTCCAGGCCTCGCCGTGGTCGCCCGCGTGGCGGCTCTCGGGCGGCTCCTGGTGGATCTCGGGGGCCTGGTCGCCCAGCTCGTCGCCGAAGACGCGGCGCTGCAGTCGCACGCGCACCTCGTCGTAGATGGCGAACCCGGGGTAGTCGTAGCGGTCGTCGCCGTCGGTGTGGGGCACGTCGCCCGAGGGGTCGTCGTCGTACCAGGCGCAGAACGAATCCAGCCACGACTGAAGCTCGTCGGCCATCGCGGCGAGCTGGTCGTCGCCGCTGTGTTCGGCCGCGTCGATCAGGGACGGGACCGACTTGTACGCGGTCGCGTCGTGCAGCGCCGCCTGGCTGATGATCTCGCGGACGTCGGCCAGGTCGAGTCGCGAGGAGGCGGTCTCTCGGACCTGGTGGCCGTCGGGGGCCCCCTCCGGAACGTCGAGGTGCTGCCTGACGAAGTGGTCCAGCACCTCGACGCGGTGGGTCGACCCCCAGTTTTGCTCCATGTCGCCAGCGCGCCAGCCTTTGACCGGGCCGTTGTTCCAGTTCACGACGTACCCGCGCGAGGGGTTGCGGATGTGCGTGCCCAGGCCGGTGCCGACCCGCACGTCGGTCCAGGCGTGGTGGGTGGTCGTCGCGGGCAGTCGGTGGTCGAGCTCGTCGCTGCGTTCTGGGACCTTCCCGGTGTGGACGTAGGCGATGTCGCCGCTCTCGCTGGCGACGTTGAAGTTGAACGTGAAGGGGAACTCCGCGAGCGTGGACTCGAACTCGTCGAGGTCGTCGGCGCGGCCCAGCTCCGCCCACATGAACACGCCCGCCAGCTCGTCGGCGCGGGTGGTCGTCCGCTGACACCACGCGACGTTCTCGGCCTCGTTCCACGCGACGACGGGCATCACGGCTCCGTTCTGCTCGATGCGGGCGACCTCCTGCTCGACGAACTCGGTACCCGGATCGCCGTCGACCGTCGCCGCCACGGGCGAGGCCTCGTGGGTGACGGTGTGCGTCGACATCTGGTACCACTCGCCGTCCCACTTGTAGCGGTGCTCGTCGTCGGGGTCGAGTTCGACCGCGATCGTATCGACCATGTCGTCGCGGCCGCTGGTGACCGTCCAGGCCAGCTCCGGCGTGCGGCCGACGACGATCGCCGGCGCACCGACGACGCCGATGCCCGAGACGTCGAAGCCCGCGCCGTGGAGGCCGACCTCGTAGATGATCGGCGGCTTGAAGTAACCCATCTGGGGCCCGCCGCCGAGCATCGGATCGCCCGTCTCGGTCAGGTCGCCGTGGACGACCACGGCGTTGCTGCCCCACTTGAACCCGTCGAGCAGCCCCTGGCCCTGGCGCAGTCCCGTGGTGACGGCCTCGGGCAGCGCGACGTCCGCCTCGATCCCCCAGGTCTCCGCGCCCAGGGCGGCCTCGACGAGGTCGAGCTGTTCGTCGGGGACGTCCGCGAAGTCCGGGACGGTCTCGCCGCCCTCGAGGACCATGTCCTCCTCGGGGATCGAGGTGAAGTGGTCGTCGGTGGTCCGCAGCCAGTTCAGGTCGGCGTAGGCCTCGTAGCCGGCCTTCCGGTCGCCGAAGCGCTCGAACAGCCGCGCCAGCGATTTGGCATTGGCCAGCTCGTGACCGCCCGAGACCCCGAAGTACCCCAGCAGGTAGTCGATCACGGCGATGGAGTCCTGGGGCTCCCAGGGCTCGGGAGCGTGGCCCAGCGCCGCGAACTCGCCGGGCAACCGGCCGGTGCTCGCCAGCTCCAGGAGCTGGCGGTTGACGCCGTCGGCGTACCCCTGCAGGACCGTCCGGACGGTCCCGGAGGCGTCCTGCCACTGCTGGTCGATCTCGTCGCGACTGTAGAGGTCGCGTTTCACCTGGATGTCAGAGGCCAACTGGCCGGGCCCCAGCACGGACGCGCTGTCGCCGTAGCCGACGTGGCGCAGGACGTCCATCTCGAACAGGCGGTCGCGCGCCTGGACGTAGCCGTTGCCGTAGCCCAGCGAGTACAGGTCCTCGGCAAAGATGTGCGGTTCCTCGTAGCCGGTCGTCAGGATCTCGATCTCGGCGAGCGGGTCGGTCTCGACGGCGGCCCCCAGTCCCGACTCGCCGACGAGCGTCGCGGCCGCGCCGGCCCCGAGGACTGACTTCGCGAACGTTCGACGTTGCATGATAGCTTCTTACACGACTCGGCACCCCTGAATGAACCCTCTGGCCGTTTGTGCCGGCCATTTATGTGCTACTTGGTAGCGAACCGTCAGATCCAGCTCTCGGGACGGCCCCCGCATTGACGGGCCCGCCGGCCGTACCGGGGGCCATGACCACCTGGAACGAGCGCTTCGCCGCCGGCGAGTACCCCCGCGACCCCGAGCCGTCGCCGGTGCTCGAAGGACACGTCGCGGCTCGCGAGCCCGGCCGGGCGCTGGATCTGGCCACCGGGACCGGGCGCAACGCGCTCTTTCTGGCCGACGTGGGCTGGCAGGTCGACGCGCTCGACCAGTCGCGCGTCGGCCTGGAACTCGCCCGCGAGACCGCCCGCGAGCGCGGGGTCGACGACCGCATCGACTGGGTGCAGGCAGACGCCACCAGCTACGCCTTCCCGGCGGGAACCTACGACCTCGTCGCCGTCAGCTTCTACCGCGCTGTCGACCGCTTTGCCGACCTGAAGGAAGCGCTCGCGCCCGACGGGCTGCTGTACGTCCAGCACCACCTGCGCACGACCGACGACGTCGACGTCGGCCCCGGCACCGACCGCTACCGCTTCGCCGCCAACGAGCTCTGTAACGCCTGTCTCGACCTGACGATCCTGTACTTCGACCAGAAGATCGAGACCCGCGCCGACGGGGCGACCAGCGCCACCACCGAGATCGTCGCGCGCAACTCCCACGGCACGCGCCAGTCCTACCCCGAGGTCGCACAACGGGAGTGAGGGCGAGCGAGGCGCCGCCAGCGGTTCCCAGCGCCCGGGAACGAGCGGGAAAGTGATACCCGCCGGGAGCGTCACTGCATCCAGAGATGTTCGAGGAGATTCTGGTGCCGACGGACGGGAGCGAGGTCGCCGAGAACGCCGCCGAGAGCGCGATCGAGCTGGCGCGTCGCTTCGACGCGACGGTCCACGCGCTGTGCGTGATCGAGCGCGGCGAACTCCCCGGCGAGTTCGGCTACGAGGACGCCTTCGCCGCCGTCGCACAGACCGCCGTCGAGGACGTCGCAGAGCTGGCCGCGGCCGAAGGCGTCGCCGTCGAGACGAAGGTGGTCGAGTCGACCGAGCCCGCCCACCGCGCCATCGTCGAGTACGCCGGCAAGGCGGGAGCGGACCTGATCGTCATGGGCACGCACGGCCGCACGGGCCTGGACCGGTACGTCCTCGGCAGCGTCGCCGCGCGCACCCTCCGACGGGCGCGGATTCCGGTGTTGACCGTCCGCGAGGGCGCGAGCCTGCCGGCCGAGGCGGCCATCGAGGACGTCCTGGTACCGACGGACGGCAGCGAGGTCGCCCAGCGGGCGCTCGACCGGGCGCTCGACCTGGCCGAAGCGACCGGCGCCGGACTGCACCTGCTGTCGGTCGTCGACACCAGCGTCGCGATGGACGACAGCGGCACGGCTGCAGTCGTGGAGGCGCTCGAGGAAGCCGGCGAGCGGGCCCTGGACGACGCCGCCGAGCGCGCGGCCGCCGCCGACGTCCCGGTCGTCGAGCGCGAGGTCGCCCACGGCCCGCCGGCGGCGGTCATCGCCGACTACGCCGACGACGAGGCCGTCGACCTGATCGTCATGGGCACGCACGGCCGCACCGGTCTCGGCCGGATCCTGCTGGGCAGCGTCACCGAGCGGGTCGTCCGCCGCGCGCACGGCCCCGTCCTCACCGTGCCCGCGCCGATCGCCCCGGAGTGATCAGCAGCGCTCGCCCCAGTCCCGCCAGTCCGTCAGGTCGTGGAGGCTGACCTCGACCCCCGTCCCGCAGCCGTCGCAGGCGAACGCCACCGTCCGATACCCCGGCTGGAACTCCGCCCACTCGTCGTGTTCGCGGCAGCCGACCCGCACCCCGCGCTCGGGACCGTCCGGCGTCTCGATCTCGTAGGTGGCCATCGCTCCGAGGTTGCGCCCGACGGGGGATAAGTCGACCGCCCCTATTGGTTACCAACGATACGTGTACCCGGCAGAGAGTTAACAGCGTTTCGTGGTTGCGGAATATATTTTACCAGTTGGGACGAACGCCCGGACATGTCGTTCCAGCTATCCGGCGAGCACCGCGCGATCAAGGAGGCCGTCCGCGAGTTCGGCGAGAACGAGATCGAGCCGGTCGCCCGCGAGCACGACGAGAACAAGGAGTACCCCGAAGCCCTGCGCAAGCAGGCCGCCGAGTACGACTTCGTCGCGCCCAACATCCCCGAGGAGTACGGCGGGGCGGGCATGGACAAGCTCTCCTCGACGCTGGTGACCGAGGAGCTGTGGCGCGCCGACCCCGGCATCGGCAGCGCGGTCGGCTCGGCCGGCTTCGGCACGGACATGATCGTCACCTTCGGCGACGAGTGGATGAAAGACGAGTGGCTGCCGGAGATCGCCGCCGGCGACGCCGTCTCCTGTTCGTGCATCTCCGAGCCGGCCCACGGATCGAACGTCGCCGGCATCGAGACGGAGGCCGAAAAAGACGGCGACGAGTGGGTGCTCAACGGGCAAAAGATGTGGATCACCAACGGGACGGTCGCCGACGTCGGCGTCGTCATGGCCAAGACCGACCCGGGCGAGGGGCATCGGGGCATCACCGCGTTCCTCGTGCCCACCGACACCGACGGGTTCGAGCCCACCAAGATCGACAACAAACTGGGGATCCGCGCCTCGGACCTGGCGGAGATCGTCATCGACGACGTGCGCGTGCCCGAGGACAACGTCATCGGCGAGGTGAACGAGGGCTTCTACCAGCTGATGAACTTCTTCGCCTCCGGGCGGACCAGCGTCGCCGCCCAGGCGGTCGGGACGGCCCAGGCCGCACTCGACGCCGCCATCGAGTACGCGGGCGAGCGCGAGCAGTTCGGCCGGAAGATCAACGAGTTCCAGGCGATCGAGCACAAGCTCGCCGAGATGGCAACGAACGTCGAGGCCGCCCGCTCGCTCACCTACCGCGCGGCCTCCCACGTCGAGGACGGCGACGAGGACCTCGCCGCGAAGTTCGCGTCGATGGCGAAGCTGTTCGCCTCCGAGCACGCCGTCGACGTCGCCGACGAGGCGATCCAGGTCCACGGCGGCGCCGGCTACGTCACCGACCACCCCGT
>JBDGSW010000190.1:0-17647 GCA_042217345.1 Haloarculaceae archaeon | reverse complement strand
GACGGCCGTCGAGATGTGGATGCCCATCGCCGCGGGCGTGACGATCTTGTCGACGTTCTCGAGTTTGGCCTTGCGGATGATCTTGATGACGATCTCGCGGAGCAGTTCCGGGCGGAGCATCGGGACGCCGTCGCTGATCGGGTGGACGAAGTACTGGTACCCGTCTTTCTCGATGATGGGGGCGTCACGCAGGGACTGCTGCAGTCGATCCATGTCGCGCGGTTGCGCTCAGGGCAGAAAAAAGGTTCCTTGTCACACCAACGCCAGCGCGTCCGAGAGCACGCGGACCACCGGGAGCGCGAACCGCCCCGCGTACGCGAAGTAGACGATCCCCGAGAGCAGAACGAAGACCGTCCCCGCCGCCGCGGCCAGCCCGAACGCGACCGCGCCGAGACGGCGGGGGACCCGCTCGGACGCCGCCGCGGCAACGAACACGAGCCCGAGCAGGCCCGCGGTGGCGAGCGCGAGCAGCGCGTGGAGCTGGACGGCCTCCCCGCGGCCGTAGTTGCCCACCGCGAGCACGACGACGACGAGCTGACCGCCGACGAGGACGCCGCCGGTCCACGTCCACGCCGCGAGTCGCCAGTGAGCGTCGAGACTCTCGGCGACCGCGGGCAGCCGCACCAGGCCGTAGACGCCCAGCGGGAAGATCGGATGGAGATAGCGGACGGTCACCTGGGCGTGCAGCGGCAGTCGGGGGAGGTACAGCAGGACCAGGACGACGGCGTAAGCCACGACGAAGGCGTCCACCGCGCCCGCGGGCGTGCGAAGGTGCTGGCCCACGGCTCCGAACCGCCCGCGGCGGAGCCGGCGGGTGAGGACGACCGGGACGGCGACGAGACCCCCGAGCAGCGGCGCCGACTCGAGGACGGCCAGGTTGATCGCCTGGTAGCCGTCCTTGTCGGCGACCGACGGGAGGTAGCCGCTGCGGACGAAGGTGTGGATCACCCGCGCAGGTTCGGTGCAGAGCACGACGATGCCGTCCCACAGCTGCGACCCGAAGATAGTCGCGATGGCCACCGCCTTCGAGACGACGGGGATGGAGTTCAGGTCGCCGGCGCCGCCGCCCGCGCTGCCGCTGCCCGCGCTTCCGCCGGCGAATCCCTCGGTGAGGCCGGCCCCGCCGCTACCGTAGCTCGGCAGCATGCGCGGCGCGCGGAGGGGATTGCCCGCGATCGCCAGATTGGTGGCGAAAAACGGAACGAGCGAGAGCGCCAGCGCGGCGGCGACGAGGCCGAGCGACCGCCGGTCGTTGCGCTCGGCGGTGGCGAAATCGACGCCGACGAGCGCCACCAGCAGGGCGAGTCCCTCCGCAGCGTGGACGACGGCCGTCAGTCCGACCGGCACGTACGCCAGCGCCCGGAACAGCCGCCGGCGGCGCTCGGTCGCTGCGTCGCGGCTCCGCAACAGCAGGTACGCGGCGGCGACGACGAGCAGCGCAGTGAACGCGTGGCGCTTGGGCAGCGACGCCCAGAACCCCACCGGGGTCGCGAGCAGTGCTGCGCTGGCCGCCAGCCCCCCGACGGCGGGGCTGTGGACGCGGGCCAGGAGCCGATAGATCAGCACGCCTGAGTACGCCGCGGCCACCATCGTGACGATCTGCAGCGCCATGACCGGGTACAGCTCGGCCGGGATCGGCGTCGCGACCGCCAGGCTGCCGGCGTAGCCCCCGAGCGCGAGGACGCTCCCGGCGACGGCGACCCACTGGCGGTCGACGATCCGGCCGACGGTGACGGCGAACCCGAGGGCGAGCAGCGACCACGCGGCGACGACGAGGACGCGGACGTCGAGCACCGGCGCGACGGCCTTGAACGCCCACAGCACGGGGACGGCGAGGTAGACCACGCCGTAATCGCGGCCGAAGGGCTGGCCGTGGGCCTCGTAGGTCCCGGGGGCCTGGAAGCCGGCACCGTAGGGGGCCGTCGTCAGCGAGAGGTGTCCGTGGGCGACGTTGACCAGCGTGTTCGCGATCGCGTTGGTGTCGGTGATGAACACGCCGATCCGCCAGTAGAGGCCGAAGAAGACCAGCCCGCCGAGGAAGACTGCGAGCCCCAATCGGTCGCCGAAACAGATCTGGAGGGTGCGGCGGAGTCGCTCGCGGTGTTCGGCTCGCTGCCAGGGCGGGGTGAAATCGATCGCGCTCATCGGCGGACCTCGACGGTCACGTTGCGCGCTGCGAGCACGCGCGAGGTGTGGTTCACCCGGACGATGACTCGCAGTTGGGCCTTGTAGTGGTCTTTCGAGACAGTGTCCGGGTCGAAGGTGTCACGCGAGAGCGTGAGGCGTTTCGTCCCCTCGGTTCCGGGCTCGGGGAAGTACAGGGACTCGCGGCTGTAGGTGCGATTGGGGATTTCGATCCCGTAGCCGACCACCGGTCGGCCGACGGTCTCGGTGATCCGCAGCGTCGCCGGCGGGACTTTCAGGTAGTACCCGCCGTCGCCGTACGCGCCCCGCGCGATCGCCGCCGTGGCGGGGAGGGAGGCGGACTCGACGGTCAGCGAGCCCGTTCCGAGTCCGTCCAGCGCCTGTTCCTCGTGGGTGAAGTCGAACGGCCCAACGGCCGGCCCGGAGAGGAGCGTCCCGCTTACGATGACCAGTGCCGCGAGCGCGGGGACGACCGAGGCGTATTCCATCTGGTGGTATCAGGGAGAACGAGCGTATAAAACTGTCTCAGACGTTACAATATGGGTGGTTGTCACTACTGGGGTGTGCGACCGAAAAAGATGGTAGTCAGACGATCAGGCGTCGGGGCCCTTGTCTTCGCTGAGCGTCGCAGAATATCCGCCTTCCGGGGGCTCCCAGACGAGGGACAAGTCATAGTCGCTCTTGACAGCGACATCCTGCGTGTCCCCACTCACGACTGCACTTTTACCGCTTTTTTCACCACTCGTTTGTGAGTCCTTCCAGTTTGAGTTCTTTGTGTTGATTAGTTCGGATCCGTAACTTCCGTACGGCGATGAACCTGGTGAAGCCCCAGTGTAAATACCGTTCCCACGAATGTAGAGATTGCTCGCAATAAGTGTGTCTCCTCCATTGTGAGAAATAGTGGTTACACCAACATCATTGCCACTACCATCTGTTCCAAGCTTCTCGTAGTTCCACGAGATGGATGCCGTCGGTGTTTTCTGCGTATTACTACCGAGTCCAAGCACGAACGATGCGATGACCGCCGCCAAGATGACGGTGATCGCGACCATCAGGATAACTCCGATGACCGGACTCACGGCGTCTTCGTCTGTGAACAGTTGTTTCAGTTTCATTGTTTGCTCCCTCGACACCACACCGAACCGGCGGTCCCCTGGTCGGGTGCCACCACGCGAAAGCGAAGTTGCCCATCGGTCCGCTCTAGCGCCGCCCGTTTCGGCAGGTGGTGTTACTGACTGACTATCAGCCAATTAAGATAAATGTTCGGGAAGTGTGGGGGCGCGATAATGACCAGTTACCATATGCGGTAGTGTACCATTACATCCATTGGGCCGTAAATTCCAATTTCGAAGGGGAATCTACCTAGTGCTTCTTTGAGAAGTGGCTAGTAGATGTTGATGGATGAGGAATACGAGAATGAAAAGCGGACTTCGATTCGTTAGGCTTCGGGGCCTGACCACTTCTTGAGAGTCGCTGAGGTGCCACCGTTCGGGCTCGAGTAAACCACGCTGAGCTTAGCGTCGTCGTAAACAGCGAATTTAATGTAGTCACCGCTGACAACTGCACTCTGTCCGTTGGTATTTCCACTCACGCTACCAGTGGTAGAGTCTTGCAGGGCTGAATTATCGTTGGCAATTTTCATCCAGTTGGCGTTGATTGAGTTGCTACCGGAGCCATTTGTCCCACGGACGTAGAGATTCGTTGCAGTGATTGCCTCACCACCGCTTTGGGTTACCCTAAGGTGGCCTGCGTTGTTGTTTTGGAGCGCGAATTCAGTCGAGAACGACGCCTGCGGCGCTGTATTGCTGACCTGGTCGCCGAGACCGAGGACGAACGTTGCGATGACTGCTGCCAGGATGACGGTGATCGCGACCATCAGGATGACCCCGATGACCGGGCTGACCGCGTCGTCATCCGCGAGTAGCTGTTTCAGTTGCATGGGTGGGTGGGGGTCACACGCCCGATTGTGGCCGCCCACGGGCGAGTCGCCGCCGTGGACGGAGCCGTCCCGTGCGTAGGGCGTGCGTACACCCCGACAATGAATCCTCTTTACATAAATGCTCGCACTATTTTAACCACCGTTTACCGTTTCGATTGCCCGATACGAACCCGTTGATGGGCCATTTACATCGGCTCGCGTACGGTGGTTTCTCCGGCCGTCGTTAGTGAGCGTATTCTGATGTTATTTCGGCCGGATCACCGACGCGTTTGAGAAATATTAAGTCTCGGCTGGCACCACGGACAGACGTGCAACCGAGTTCAGCGGTGCTGCTCGCGCTCCTCGCGCTCCCGTTTCTCGGCGCCGCGATCACGCCCGTGATCTACCGGCTGCTGGGCGAGCGGACCGCCTACTTCGCGGCGGCGATCGCGCTCGCCTGCTTCGGGCTCGTCGCCAGCCAGCTCGGCGCCCACGGGACCGTTTCCGTCCCCTGGATCCCGGCGTACGGCGTCTCGCTGGCGCTGTACGTCGACGGGCTCTCGCTGCTGATCGGCCTGCTCGCCAGCGGCGTGGGCGTGTTGATCTTTCTGTACTCGGCCGGATACATGCACGGCGAACCCGGCCAGATGCGCTACTACGCGACACTGTTGCTGTTTCTGGGGGCGATGCTCGGGGTGGCGTTTTCGGCGGACCTCGTCGCCCTGTTCGTGTTTTGGGAGCTCACCAGCGTGGCCTCGTTCCTGCTGATCGGGCACTACCGGGACGACCCCGACGCAGTCGCGGCGGCACGAAAGTCCCTGCTCGTGACGGTCTCGGGCGGGCTCTTCATGCTCGTGGCGTTCGTCCTGCTGCACTTCGTCGCCGCCGACGCCGTCGGCGCGGCGACCTTCCGGCTGATCGGCACCGAGGGCTCGATGATCGCCAACGCGGCCGCGATGCGGTCGGCCCTCCACCAGTCTGGCCTGTTCATGCCCGTGCTGGTGCTGCTCGGCGTCGGCGTGGCGGCGAAATCGGCACAGGTGCCGCTGCACTTCTGGCTGCCCGACGCGATGGAGGCGCCCACGCCCGTCTCGGCGTTCCTGCACTCGGCGACGATGGTCAAGGCTGGCGTCTTTCTGGTCGGGCGCTTCCGGCCGCTCCTGGTGTCCGAGCACTGGACGCTCGGGTTCGTCGTCCTCGGGCTGGCGACGATGACGATCGCCGCCGTCCTGGCCGTGGGGGCGTCGGACATCAAGGAGCTGCTGGCGTACTCGACGGCCTCGCACCTGGGGCTGATCGTCGCCGGGTTCGCGCTGGCGAACGTCTACGGCGCGGAGACGGGCGCCTTTCACATCCTCAATCACGCGGTGTTCAAGGCGACGCTGTTTCTCGTCGCGGGAATCGTCGCCCACGAGACTGGCACGCGCGCGATCGACGAGCTCGGCGGCCTCGCGCGCGACCTCCCGCTGACGGCGGCGATCACGGCCGTCGCCGCGCTCGGGATGGCCGGCGTGCCGCCGTTCAACGGCTTCTACTCGAAGGAGCTGCTGTTCGAGGCGACCTACGAGGCAGCCGCGCACGCGGGCGGGCTGTGGTGGCTGCTGCCCGTCGTCGCCGTCCTCGGCAGCGTCTTCACGTTCCTGTACTCGATCCGGTTCCTCGCGCTGTTTTTCGGCGACCGACCCGAGGGTCTGGGCGAGGTCCACTCGCCGCCAGCGGTGATGGTCGCGCCGCCGCTGGCGCTGGCGGGGATCGCCGGCGTGATCGGACTCGGCGGCATCACGGCCGCCTTCGGGGCGCCGCTCGCGCCGCTCGAAGCGTTCGTCGGCAGCGTCGTCGCGGCGGTCGCCCCGACGGGTGCCGAGCACGTCGCCTTCTCGTACTACGTCCCCACGCACGCGACGCCCGCGGTGCTGATGAGCGCAGCCACTATCGGCCTCGGGATCGTCGCCTACCCGTTCTACGATCGCCTCCGGGACGGCGTACGCCGGCTGACGGCGGTACCGGTCTGGCGGCCGAACTGGTACTACGGGGCGGCGACGGCGGCGCTCGATTGCAATCACGTCGTCGACCGCTACGTCCAGACGGGCCGGCTGCGGACCTACGCCGCGGCGCTGTTTCTCGGGACCTGCGCACTGGCGCTGGGCAGTTACCTGGCGGCGGGCGTCGCGCTGCCGGCGTTCGCGCTCAACCGCCAGTCGATCACGCTGCCGATCGTCTTCGTCCTGTTACTGGCGGTGGTGGCAGCGGTCACGGTCGACGTCGCGCCCTCGCACGTCGCGGGCGTGCTCACGCTGTCGATCCTGGGGTTCATGGTGGCGATTTTTTTCATCCTCGCGAGCGCGCCGGACCTGGCGCTGACCCAGCTCGTCGTCGAGACGCTCGTGCTGGTGATCTTCCTGCTCGTGCTCGACAAGCTGCCGACGTACTACGGCGAGACGTCCCGCCGACGGACGATCGGCGACGGCCTCGTCGCGGCGGTCGTCGGGGCGACCGTCTTCGTGACCGTCCTGGTCTCGACGGCGGCGACGCCCGACGACGTGATCGCCCGGTTCTTCGTCGAGAAGGCCGGGCTGCCGGCAGGGGCGCACGCGCCCGTCCTCGTCGACTGGGGCGGCGGCGGCAACATCGTCAACGTCATCCTGGTGGACTTCCGCGCGTTCGACACGATGGGCGAGATCAGCGTCGTGGCGATGGCCGCCCTCTCGGTGCTGACGCTCGTCGCCATGCGCGAACGGGGTGAGACCCAGTGACCAGCCGCGAGCCTACCGTCATCGCCCGGACGGTCACGCGGCTGGTCGTCCCGCTGATACTCGTCACCGCCATCGCGCTGCTGCTGCAGGGCCACAATCGCCCCGGCGGCGGATTCATCGCGGGCGTGCTCACGGCGACGGCGTTCGCGCTCACGTACGTCATCTACGGGCTCGATTACATCGAGACCGAACTGCTCCACCGGCCGCCGGCGCTGCCGTCGCCGCTGTCGGCCGTGTTCGCCCGCGACTACGGCGTCGTCTTCGGCGCGGGGCTACTGCTGGCGGCGGGCGCGGGACTCGCTTCGATGGCGGTTGGCTACCCCTTCCTCACGCAGGCCGTGGGGTTCCTCGAGGCCCTGCCGGTCTACCACGAACTCGAGGTCGCCTCCGCGTTCGCGTTCGACCTGGGCGTCTACGTCGTCGTCGTAGGCGCGCTGCTGACGATCCTGGCGGTGGTGGGCGCCGAATGACTCAGTACGTCCTCGCGACGGTCCTCGGGCTGCTGTTCGCGCTGGGGACCTTCCTCGTGCTGCGCCGTGACGTCGTTCGCGTCGTCTGGGGGGTGACGATCATCAGCCAGGCCGCCAACGTCTACCTCGTGACGATGGGCGGGCTCGCGGGGGCGGTGCCGATCACCGACCACGGCCACGCTGCCGGGCCGGTTACCGACCCGCTCGTGCAGGCGCTGGTGCTGACGGCCATCGTCATCGGCTTCGGGACCACCGCCTTCGCGCTGGTGCTCACCTACCGGATCTACCAGGAGCACGGGACGATCGACGTCGCCGACCTCGCCGGCGGCGAGGCCGATCCCGTGGCCCTCGACGGAGGTGACGAGCAGTGAGCGCCGCCCAGGTCGCGATCGCGCCGATGCTCGTCCCCCTGCTGGCGGCCATCGCCACCCTGCTGGCCCGGGGATCGCCGCGCGGCCAGCGGGCGCTGTCGCTGTTCGGCGGCGCCGCCTACGCCGCGGCGGTCGCACTGCTCGTCTGGCGGGTGTTCGCCGTCGGGCCCGTCGTCTACCAGGTGTCGGACTGGCCCGCGCCCTTCGGCATCACGCTGGTCGCCGACGAGCTGTCTGCGTTCCTGCTGGCCATGGCCGCGGTGGTTGCGCTCGCGGCCGTCGCCTTCTCGGTGGCGTACGTGGACGCGTTCGGCCAGCGCGTCTCCTACCACCCGCTCTTTCACTTCATGCTCGTCGGCGTCAGCGGCGCGTTCCTCACCGGCGACGTGTTCAACCTGTTCGTCTGGTTCGAGGTGATGTTGATGCCCAGCTACGTCCTCGTCGTCTTCTACAGCGGCCCGGAACACACCCGGGCGGCGCTGTACTACGTCGTGCTCAACCTGGTGGGCAGCGCGGTCATGCTCGTCGCCATCGGCGGCCTGTACGCCACCACCGGCACGCTCAACATGGCCGACATGGCCCGGCGGCTTGCCAGTCCGGCGGCGTTCGGTGTCGATCCGACGCCCGTGCTGGGGTTGTCGGCGCTGCTGTTCGCCGTGTTCGCGCTGAAAGCCGGGCTGGCACCGTTCCAGTTCTGGGTGCCCTCGGCCTACCGGGCGGCGCCCGCGCCTGTCGCGGCCGTGCTCGCCGGCGTCACCAAGAAGGTCGGCGTCTACGCCATCGTGCGCCTGTACTTCGGGGTGTTCGCCGCCGCGACGCTGCCCGACGGACTGGGTCTGCCCGGTCTGGCCGGCCACTCCTTCCTCGCGTTCTTCGGTCCGGTGCTGTTCCTCATGGCCGCGGCGAGCATCCTCCTGGGCGGCCTGGGCGCGCTCGGACAGGCCGACCTCGACGGCGTGTTCGCCTACTCCAGCATCGGCCAGGTGGGGTTCATCGTGCTGCCGCTGGCGGTGGCGGCGACCGTCCCGTCGGTCCGCACCCTCGGCGTCGCGGCGGCGCTGATCTACGCGCTCAACCACGCCGTCGCGAAGTCGCTTTTGTTCCTGGCCAGCGGCACCGTCGGCGAGACGGTCGGCTCGGCGAAGTTCCAGAACCTCGGCGGGCTGGCCGGCCGCGCCCCCTGGCTGTCGGGCGCCGTCTTCGCAGGTGCGCTCGCACTGGTCGGCGTCCCGCCGCTGTCGGGCTTTTTCGCCAAGCTGCTCGTGTTCGACACCGCCGGCCGGGCGCTCCCGGTGGCCGGCGGAATCGGCCTCGGCGGCGTCTCGATATCGTACCCGTCGCTGGCGCTGGCGGTAGCGCTGGGCGGCGCGATACTGACGATCGCGTACGTCTCGCGGACGTGGAACCGCGGCTTCTGGGGCGAGCGCTCGCCGGCTGTCTCGCGGTCGACGCACGCACCCGCGCTGGTGGCGATCGTGGTCGCGCTCGCGCTGGCCGTCGTCGCGATCGGCGTCGGCTTCCAGCCGGTGCTGTGGGCGGCCCAGCGGGCGGCCGGCGCCGCGGTCGACACCCAGGGGTACGTCCGCGCGGTCGACCCGACGACCGTCTCGGCGGCGCTCGACCACGTGGGCGAGGCGGGGGTCGCGCTGGCCGTCGCCGGGAGGCGCTCGCTGCGGGAGGTGGCGCCGTGAGGACGCGCCGGTGGCCCCTGATCGGCGTCGCGCTGGCGCTGCTGTGGCTGCTCGTGCGCGGCGTCGCGCTCGACCCGAACCGCCTGCTCGAGGAGTTCCTGATCGGGCTGGCGTTCGGTCTGCCGATCGCGTACGTGCTGCGGCGGTTCTACCGGCCCGACGTGGACGTCGGGCAGGTGCTGCGGGGGGTCCCCTACGGGCTGGTGTACGTCGCGCTGTTCCTGCGCGAGCTGACGACGGCCAACCTCGAGGTCGCCTACCGCGTGCTCTCGCCGTCGATGCCCATCGACCCCGGGGTGATCGAGGTGCCGCTTCGCGTCGAGACCGACCTGGCGATCGCGACCATCGCCAACAGCATCACGCTCACGCCCGGGACGCTCACGATGGACTACGACGAGGCGACCAACACGCTGTACGTTCACGGCATCGCCGTCGACGACCCCGAGGCCGTCGTCGCGCCCATCCGCGCCTGGGAGGACTACGCCCTGCGCATCTTCGACGAGGCCGCCCACCCGAGCGATCCAGCGCCACCGCGCCCGAGCGAGCGGGCGAACGAGGCCCGCGACGACGGCGCGGCCGCCGACGCCGGGGGTGAGGCCGATGGTTGAGGGCCCCGCCTTCCTCGGCTTCGCGGTGTGGGGCGCGCTCGCGGTCGCGAGCGTGCTGACGCTGCTGGTCGGCTACCGGGTGATCCGCGGGCCGACGACGCCCGATCGCGTCGTCGCGCTGGACACCATCGGGACGAACGTGGTGGCCATCGCCGTACTGTTCGCGTTGCAGTCGGGGCGTGGACTGTTCGTCACCGTCTCGCTCGTGCTCGCGATCATCGGGTTCATCAGCACGCTCGCCGTCGCCCGGTACGTGACGGAGGGGGACATCATCGAATGACCTGCCGCTCGACTGTCGGAGGTGCGTCGCCATGGTGATGAGCGTCGCACGCGCCGGCCTGATCACCTTCCTGCTGGTCGTCGGGACCTTCTTCCTGACCGTGGGGACGATCGGCCTGCTGCGCCTGCCGGACGTGTACAACCGGCTGCACTCGACGAGCAAGGCGACGACGCTCGGCGCCGCGTCGATCTTCCTCGCCGGCTTCGCCTACTTCGGCCCGGCGGGCGCGGGCCTGACGTCGCTGGTCGGCATCGGCTTCCTGTTCATCACGGCCCCGACCGGTGCGCACGTCATCTCGCGGGCGGCCAAACGCATGGGTGTGCCCTTCTTCGGTGACGCCGAGTGGCCCGCGGGGGTCGACACCTGGGCGGGCGCCGAGGGCGACGACTCCGGTCCGGACGGGCCCGAGTGATCAGAACGTGGTCGCGCCGGCGTCGATGGCGATCTCCTGGCCGGTGATCTTCCGGGCGTGCGGGCCCGCGAGGTACGCCACCTGCTCGGCGACGTCTTCGGCCTCGGTCACGAACTCCGGCAGTGCGAAGTCGTCGGGGCCAGTGGAGTACGGCTCGGCGTGCTCGACGTCGGCCAGTTCCGCCTGGGCCTCGATCGTCCGGTCGATCCGGTCGCCCGCGACCGGGCCGGGCTGGATCACGTTGGCGGTCACGTCGTCGCGGCCGAGTTCGTGCGCCAGGGTGCGGGTCAGCCCGACCAGGCCCATCTTCGAGGCCGCGTAGGGCGTGCGGTTGGGGTACTCCTGTTTGCCGGCGACCGACCCGATGTTGATCACGCTGCCCCGGTCGCTCTCGCGGAGGTGGGCGCCTGCGTGTTTCACGCAGCGCCACGCGCCGACGACGTTGACGTCGAGCGTGTGCGTAAATTCCGCCTCCTCCACGCGGTCGTACGGCTGGACGGGGCCGGCGATCCCGGCGTTGTTCACCAGGCAGTCCAGGCCGCCGAACGCCTCGACCGTCGCCTCGATCGCGTCTGCGACGCTGTCCTCGTCGGTCACGTCGGTCTCGACCGCGAGAGCTCGGTCGTCGGGGATCGATTCGGCGGTCTCGTAGATGCCGTCGCTGCGGGCGGCGACGGCGACGTTCGCGCCGTAGTCGGCGAAGGTGTGGGCGATCTCGCGGCCGATCCCGCCGCTGGCGCCGGTGACGAATGCGGTCAGGTCTTCGAGCATACCCGCGGGGTCGACGCTCTGGGGGAAAAGTCCACCCCTCGTCTCACGCGGTGAGCTCCGTCGCGAGCTCGTCGGCCACGCGCGCGCCCAGCCCCGCCTTGCTGCCTTCGTACTCGTCGACCGAGTCGGCGCGGATGATCAGCGCTCGGGTCTCGGCGGCGCCCATCACGTCGGCCCGGTTGCCCACGACGAACGACAGGTCAGCGCGCTCGAGCGTCTCGCGGGCGCGGTCAACGAGCGTCGCCTCGTCGCCTTCGGTCTCGACCTTGAACCCGACGATCGGGAGGTCGGGGTACTCCCCGCGGATGGTGTCGATGAGCTTCGGTGTCGGGGTCAGCTCGATCGTCAGCGACTCGCGGCCGGACTTGATCTTCTCGTCGGCGGTCTCGACGGTGTAGTCGCCGATGGCGGCCGCCGAAACCAGCGCGTCGACGTCCTCGGTGTGGACCTCGACGCTGTCGAGCATCTCCGCAGCGCTCTCGACGCGGTCGACCGTCGCGTACGGGACCGCGGGCCCGTCGTGCACTAGCGTCACGTCCGCGCCCCGGACGTAGCAGGCCCGCGCGACCGCGCGCCCGGTCTTCCCGGAGGCGCGGTTCGAGAGCGTCCGCACGGGATCGACGGCTTCGGTGGTCGCGCCGCTGGTGACGACGACGTGTTTGCCCGCGAGCGGATCGTCGCCGACGGCACGGGCGACGTCCGTGACGATGGCCGCCTCGGTGGCGATCTTGGCCTTGCCCTCCTCGAGCCGCGGGTCGACGAACCGGACGCCCCATTGGGCGACGGCGTCGATGGCGTCGAGCACGCCCGGGTGATCGTACATGGGCTCGTGCATCGCCGGCGCGATCACGACGGGGAGGTCCGCGCCCAGCGCCGTGGTCGCGCAGGTGGTGACGGGCGTGTCGTCGATCGCCGCGGCAATCTTCCCGACGGTGTTGGCGGTCGCGGGCGCCAGCAGGAGGACGTCGGCCCAGCCGTCGCGACCGCAGAGCTCGACGTGCTCGACCTGCCCCGTGATCTCGGTGACGACGGGCTGGCCAGTCGCGAACTCCAGCGCCCAGGGGTGGACGATCGAGCGGGCGCTGTCGGTCATGACGCCCCGCACGCTCGCCCCCTGCCGGCGCAGCTCGTGGGCGAGTTCGACGGTCTTGACCGCCGCGATCGACCCCGAGACGCCGAGCGCGACGTTCACACCTTCCAGCATCGATCCTCGCTTCGAGGCCGCCCCTGGTAAATACCCCGGGCTCGCCGTCTCGCCGCGCCGGTCGCGGCGCCGCCGCCGCTCCGCCCTGCCAGGCGCCAGTCCCCCGGTCGTTGTCCCGTCGGCGACCGGCTCGGGCACCCGCGCGACTCCCGGATTTTTCGCTCCGCTGCGGGAGTCTACTTAACTAACCTCTTATTTCCTGCCGAACTTTTAGGGCGATTCCCCGCGGACGGTGGTATGCTATGTCAGACAAGACAGTTTTCCCCAGCAAGGAGTGGTTCGCGGAGTATCAGGAAGCGGTCAACGCGGACGAGAAGTACGTGTCGGCCTCGGAGGGGTGGGGCGTGGACTTCAACGGTGACTTCATCTTCAAGATGACCGACATGCCGCTCGACGAGATCGACGTCGACTCCATGCCCGAGGACCTCCAGGATCAGATGGGTACCTACGTGAAAGAGACCGGCGGCGAGGGCCACGTGGGCCTGGCGTTCGTCGGCCTCGAGGACGGCGAGTGTACGGAGGCGCGCCTGATCGAGAGTGCCGACGAGGTCGAGGAGGGCTTCCAGCTCACCGGCCCCTACGACAACTGGGTCGAGCTGATCCGCGGCAACATCGGCGCCGTCGACGGCATGATGTCCGGGAAGTTCGAGCTGGACGGCGACATGCAGAAGATCCTCCAGTACACCGACGCCGCGACGCGCCTGACCGAGGACGCCGGCTCCGTCGACGCCGTCTTCGCCCACGAAGAGTACGCCTGATCGGCCGGTCTTCGAGTGCGTCAGGAACGCCGACCGCGTTCGCAATCCCGACGTTTTCTTCGCCCCACCCACCGATTAGCACCGTCCGGCGGAGTGAGCGAACCGCTCCGACCAGCCGGTCGATCGCGCGTCCCGGTGAGCCGCAGGCCGCGAGTGGACCGCCGAAACCCCTACGGCGCGTACGTCCCCGTCAGCGTCGTCTCCACGAGGATCTCGCCGTCCATCGCCGACTCCAGCGCCTCGGCGTCGGCCGAGTCGGCGAGGTCGAGCGCTGTCTCCAGCGCGAACAGCCGGAAGCGGTAGGTGTGCTCCCGATCCGGCGGGTTCGGCCCGCCGTAGCCACGCTCGCCGTAGTCGTTCTGTCCCTCGACGGCCTCGTCGCCGCTGGGCGCGTAGTCCTCCGGGATCTCCGTCAGGTCGGCGGGGAGGTTCCAGACCACCCAGTGGTCCCAGATCTTCCCCGCCGGCTCGCGCGCGTCCGGGTCGTCGACGATCAGCGCGAGCGTCCCGGCTCCCTCGGGGACGCCCGCGATCGACAGCGGCGGGTTGACGTCGTCTTCCTCGTAGCCGTACTTCCGTGGGATCGCCTCCCCGTCTTCGAACGCCGGGCTCGTGAGCTGTAAGGCTGCCATCTGTCACCCTCCGTCCGTGCTTCGACGTCACGGTAAAAGAAACCGACCGCCGCAGCCGATCACTTCTCGGCCGCGCCAACGCGCTCGTCCGTCACTCGTCGTCGGCGACGCTCGGATGCTGCGTCGGTTCGTCGGGGTGCGGTTCCGCGAAGTACTCGCGCATGGTCTCCATGGACTCGCGCTCGCGCTCCCTGCGCTCGTCCTCGTCGATCTCTTCGCAGCCCGGGGGCACCTCGCGGTCGCGGCCAGTGAAGTACCCCTCGGGCGCGACCCAGTCGTGGTAGAATGGGACGTCCGAATCCTCGACGACAGCGACGCCGACGTTGGCGCCGTCGCCCGCGGCGATCACGGTCTGGTGGCGCTTCTCGGCGAGCCGGCCGGCGGCGTACAGGCCGTCGACGCCGGCGTAGCCGTTCTCGTCGACGTCGACGTACGTCTTGCTCCCGCGGTCGATGAGACCGACGTCCAGGGCTTCGAGGTAGGACGAATCCGACCACGAGGCGCAGATCACGTAGTCGCTCAGAACGTCCTCGCGGCCGTCGACGGCGACCGACAGGCGGCCGTCGTCGGCGCGGTCGACGGCGGTGACGCGGCCGTCCGCGAACGCGCAGCCGGCGCGGTCGGCCTGGTCGCGGATCAACTCGAGCAACAGCCGAGAGTTGACGCCGGCGGGGAAGCCGGGGAAGTTCTCCAGGTGGGCGTTGCGCCGCAGGATCGACTCGCCGGTCGAGACGACGAGGACGTCCAGGCCGGCGCGGGCGGTGAAGGTGCCCGCGGTCAGCCCGGCGACGCCGCCGCCGACGATGCAGACGTCTCGCGTTTCGGGCATGGCGTCTCGACCTAGTCGGCGGCCCGAATAGAACCTGTCGAGACGGCGTCGAACCCGGGGCGCGGTTGGCTTTTCCGGCTGGGGCCCGAACCTCGGGTACCGTTCTATGGCCCTGCTCATCGAAGACGAGAGCCTGAACGCGGTCGCGTCGTGGCTGCTCGTGCTCGCCCTCGCCGCGAGCGGCGCGTGGATCGCCGCCACCAGCGAACTGCTGTGGGGGGCGTTCGCGCTGGCCAGCGCCGCCGTCCTCGCCGTGCCCGCAGCGGTCACCCGCGAGTGGACCGTCGCGCCCGACTGGGCGGTCGTCGCGCTGGTCGTGTTCCCGTTCGTCCTCGGCCAGTACGACCCCGACCTGCCCGGGACGAGCTACGTCGCGCTGGCGGCGCTCGCGCTCGCCGTCGCCGTCGAGCTCGACGCCTTCTCGACCGCCGAGTTCACGCCCTGGTTCGCCGTCGCGTTCGTCGTGCTCACGACGATGACGCTCGCCGGGCTCTGGGGCGTCGGGCAGTTCGCGGCCGACCGCTACCTCGGCACGCACTACCTCGCGGGCCTGAACGACCTCATGTGGGGGCTCGTGACCGCGACGGGCGTCAGCGTCGGCGCCGGCCTCCTCTTCGAGCTGGTGTTCCGCGAGCGCGAGGTCGCCCGACGGACGTTCGACGGGAGCGCGTGACCGTGGCCGAGACAGAGACGCCGGCGTGGTGGCCCGCGCTGCGGTACCTCACTCACGGCGTCCAGGCGCTGATCCTGGGGGTGGCGATCTACGCGCTGGCGTCGTTCAAAGTCGGCGAGGCGATCAACGTCGGCATTCCCGTCGCGATCGCCGCCGTCCCGACCCTGTTGCGCTACGCCTACGGCTACCGGATCAACCCCGTGCTTGGGCTGTGGATCGCCCTGTCTGCCGGGCTGCACGTCGGCGGGTCGCTCGGGCTGTACCAGTCGATCGGGTGGTACGACCAGCTGGCCCACGCCGTCTCCGCGTCGCTGGTGGCGGGGATCGGCTACGCCGTCGTCCGCGCGCTCGAGGAGACCCACGAGGAGATCGTGATTCCGTCGCGCCTGCGGTTCGTCTTCCTGTTCGTGATCGCGACCGCCTTCGGCGTGCTCTGGGAGGTCGGCGAGTTCGCCTCCGGGCAGGCCGCGGCGGTGATGGGCGGCAAAGCGGTGCTCGCCCAGTACGGCCTGTCGGACGCGGTCCTGGACATCGGGTTCGACGCCGTCGGCGCCCTGGTCGTGGCCGCCGTGGGCACGAGCTACTTCCGGCCCGTCACGCGGCTGTTCCGGGGCGAGTCAGCCGATCACGGCGAGGGAACGGCCGGCGAGTCCGACAGCTGAGGCCCCGACTCACTCCCCGAGGTCGAAGTGCTGGGCGGCGGTCGCCATGTCCTTGTCGCCACGACCCGAGAGGTTGACGACGATCGTCTCGTGGTCGGTCTCCTCGGCGACCTTCTTGGCCATCGCGAGGCCGTGGGCCGTCTCCAGGGCCGGGATGATCCCCTCGGACTCGCTGAGCGTCCGGAACGCCTCGAGGGCCTCGTCGTCGGTGATCGCGCGGTACTCCGCGCGGCCGAGCTCGCGGAAGCGGGCGTGCTCGGGGCCGACGCCGGGGTAGTCCAGACCGGCCGAGACCGAGTGGACCTCGACGTCGTCGTCGATGACCCGGGTGCGCATGCCGTGGATGACGCCCTCGTGGCCGTCCTCCAGGGGCGCGGCGTGGCGGGTGGTGCCCGCGCCCTCGCCGCCGCCCTCGCCCCCGTAGAAGGCGACGTCGTCGTCGCGGAAGGCGTGGAACAGCCCGATGGCGTTCGAGCCGCCGCCGACGCAGGCCACGCAGGCGTCGGGCAGCTCGCCGAGCTGGTCGACGATCTGCTCGCGGGCCTCCTCGCCGATGACGGACTGGAACTCCCGGACCATCCGCGGGAAGGGGTCGGGACCGACGACCGAGCCGACCAGATAGTGGGTGTCGTCGACGTTCTCCATGAAGTCCTCCAGCGCGACGTCGACCGCGTCGGCCAGGCCAGCCCCGCCCTGGGTGACGGGGTTGACCTGCGCGCCCATCAGGCGCATCCTGAAGACGTTCATCTTCTGGCGCTCGACGTCCTTCCGGCCCATGTAGACTTTCGTCGGGATGTCGAGCAGCGCGCCGACCATCGCCGTCGCCGTGCCGTGCTGGCCGGCGCCGGTCTCGGCGATCAGGCGCTCCTTGCCGGCCTGCTGGGCGAGGAGGCCCTGGCCCAGGGTGTTGTTGAGCTTGTGGGCCCCGCCGTGGAGCAGGTCCTCGTGTTTGAAGTAGATGTCCGCGCCGTACTGCTCGCTGAGCGTCTCGGCGTAGTACACCGGGGTCGGCCGGCCGCCGTAGTGTTTCAGCAGGTACTGGAAGCGGTCCTGGAACTCGTCGGTCGGCACGATCTCCTCGAACGCCGTCGCGAGTCGGTCGAGGGGCTCCTCCAGCGGTTCGGGGACGTGTCGACCGCCGAACTCCTCGAACTGGCCGGGCTCTGACATACGACCTACCGCGTCGCCCGACGGTTAAAAAATATCGGCGCTGATCGCTTTCCAGTTCGCTCCTCGCGCCCGCTCCGCGGGGAACGGGCACAAAGCTTGATATGCCGGTGGGAGGACCGGCGGGTGATGACGGACCCGTTCGGCGCCTACGACCTCCTCTGGGGCGACTTCCACAAGCACATGTCCCCGGAGGAAATCGACCGGAAACTCGACGACGCGAAGCAGCACCTCGACGTCTATCCCGTGCTCTGTTACCCCTTCGAGTGGTACCGCAAGGGCCGGAACCGCGGCATGCGCGAG
>JBDGSW010000142.1:0-17980 GCA_042217345.1 Haloarculaceae archaeon | reverse complement strand
ACGCCTGGTTCCGGACCAGATGGTCGGGGGTTCAAATCCCTCGCCGCCCGTGCAATGAGACCGCGAGCGCCGCGAGCGGTCGAGTGAACCGGCAGCGAGGGATTTGAATGAGACCAGACGTGCGCAGCGAAGCGAGCACGTCTGGGCGTGGTTCAAATCCCTCGCCGCCCGTTGCTGTCGCTCGCAACCCGCGAGCGATGGATCTGGCCCGTGGATTTGAATGAGACCGAGGTTCTGCGCTTCGCCCAGGGTCGCGGACGTGGTTCAAATCCCCCAGTCCTGACTCCTGAGGCCGCAGCTGGTGTCGGTCGACCCCGCCGTCACTCGCCGAGCTTCAGCGTCCGGACGCGGATGTCGCCACAGCTCGGGCAGACGTGCCGGAAGTCGATGCGACGACCGTTCGTTTCGGTCTGCCACCCGCCGTCTTCGTCCTCGTGCCCGCACTCCGGACAGACCATGTCGTCGTCCTCGTAGTGGCGCTTCAGACGGCCGAACGGCGTCGAGTGACTCACTGCCATGAATCCCCATACCGTTCACAGATCCAAAAAACCACCGGCCCAATTATGCGCTCACAAAAATTATTGCCCCGATCGCTTTCGATTCCGTATCGGCACCGGTGGTCCGGCAGGTGACCGGCGTCGGCCGGTGATCCCGGCGGGATTCCCGAGGCGGGCCGGAACGGCGCCGGTCAGTCGTTCCCGTGGGTTCGACGTTTGTCGACAGTGATATTTATGATCGTCGACTCGCAAGGCGGTGATATGCAGGGGGAACAGGTTCGCGGGCGAGCCCGTGGCACAGCGGTCCGGATCCCGCCGGACGTCACGTCGACGAAGACCAAACTGGTGTACGTCTACGTCGCGACGCGCGTGGAGACGACGATCGAGGAGATCTGCGAGGCGCTGGGGCTGCGGATCCTCGGCGTGTCGCCGCTGGTCGCACGGCTGTGCGAGCGGGGGTACTGCGAGCGCGAGGGGGATCGGGTCCGGTTCGTCGCGGGGTAGTTGCGGATCGCGGGCCCACCATTCCTAAATACGAGCCGGTCGCATGACCACCAGAATCGGGGTAGCACAGATGACGCGCCACGCACAGAGATCACGTCGGATCGAGGGGGAACGCGTCCGAGGCGGCCGTCGAGTCCGCGCGGTGGCGGGCGACCGGACGGGGGGACGCCATGTTTGAGTTGCTGATGACCGTCGGGATCGTGCTGCTGATCGTCGGGTCGCTCGTCGAGGTCGGGCTGGACGTCAGCGGCCGGGCGTCCCCGACGTTTCTCCCCGAGCCGCTTTCGGGGCTGCCGCCGACGGACGCGGCGACGGCGCTGGGCGTTGGTGGGATGGCCCTACTGGTGATGGGTCTCGTGCTGACGATGCTCTCGAACCCGCTGCCCGGCGGGCGGCTGATCGTCGGCGTCATCGCGGTGATCGCGTTTCTGTTCGCCGGCGGGTTCGTCGTCGGCGAGTGAGCGGCCGGGAACGGCACGGTTTTCCGCGGACCGACGCAACGACTGGCCATGACCGAGCACGACGTCGAGGACCTCGAGGACTTCCGCGCGGCGCTATCGGCGCTGCTGGCCGACGCCGAGGCGGCCGGCGTGTCTCGCGACGCCCGGATCGGACTGCTGAGCGCGCACCTCGCGGCGCTGCGGGGGACGGTGCGGCTGCCGCTGTCGATGCCGCCGGCGCGGGCGCGGACGTTCACCGACCGGGCCGCCGAGCGCGTCGGCCAGTCCATGGAGGTCGAACTGCTGTTGACCGACGAGGTGATCGACGAACTGGAGCTGCAGCTGCAGGTGTTCGAGGGGGCGGGCGGGGCCGACGCGGCCGCGGACGACATCGACGGGGAATCGCTGGAGTAGGCGACTGCGTGGCGCGGTCGCGGGGCGGGGATTTCAGTCCTCGCGTTCGAGCGGGCCGTCCCAGTCCTCGTAGCCGCCCTCGAGACTGGCGACGGTGGCGTCGTCGTCGACGCCCTCGTACGACTCGAGGATGCGGCCGGCCTGGACCGAGCTAACTCCCTCTCGACAGACGAGTACGACCGCCTCGCTCCAGTCGACGTCGGCGATGCGATCGGCGAGCTCGCCGTAGGGGAGGTTCTCGGCGCCGGGGACGTGGCCGGCGGCGTAGGCCGCCGGGGGACGCGTGTCGATCACCTGGACGTCCTCGTCGGCGTCGAGTCGCTCGCGGAGTTGCGCGGGGGTGAACCGTTCGACCATCTGCCCGACCGTTGGGCCAGCGGCCGCTAAAGCCCGTCGGGACGGCCCGCCGATCCTGCCCCAACCAACAGAGCTATGTGGTGGTGTGCTATACCATAGCACGTATGGCGTCAGCACCGAGCGACGACGACGATCTGTTCGAGCAGTTCCTCTCGGATCGTGGTCACGAGACGGAGTCGGTCGGCTGGGACCGGAGCTACAACAAACTGCAGTGCCCCGAGTGCGGGGGCCTGCACGACACGGCCGCGACTGATTGCTCGGTGTGTGGGTGGTCCCCGGCGGACTGACCGACTCCATCGACGGATCGCTGCCACCTTTTTCGCCGTGTACTCACCGCCAGTGAGCGCCATCTTTCGGTCGCGAGCGGCGGGCGCGGCGATGGCTCGCCGGAGCGCTCGCGTGAACCGGCAGGCGCGAACGCAGTCGCTGTGAGTCCTGGTTTTCCGGGGATGGAAACGGGGGTGAGAGTGAAAGGTGGGGGCCGCCGGGGGTGGGATGAGGGGGATGGGGATGTGGTGGTGGGTGGGGTGCCCACCGGGGGAGTCGTCGGATGCCTGTGCCCGGTCGCCTACAGTTCGCCCAGCGAGTCGTGGAGGAACAGGCCCAGCGCCAGGTGGTGGTACATGGCCTGTTCGATCCGCTCGCGCGCGGCGTCGGCGTCGTCGACGGAGTACTCCTTGGTCCGGACGAGCTCGTGCATCGAGAGGACGCCGTCGTCCTCGATGTCGTGCAGCCGGGGGTAGACGGTCCCGGGGCTGAGCTTGGCGTCGAACAGCCGCGAGAGGTCGTCGATCAGCGCCTTGCCGTGCGTGCCGTCCCGGAGCGCGATCAGCGCCACGAGGATCTCGTCCAGGTTCTGCTTGACGATCTCGTCGTCGAACGCGAACGACTCCTCGACGGCCAGCCGCTCCATGACCGAAGATAGCACCCGCTCGGGGTCGACTTCGCGGTCGGAGGCCGGCCCCTCCGGCGCGGCGGTGCCGACGGCGGCGTCTTTGCCGGCCGACAGTTCTTGAATCAGCGTGTTCACCAGCGGACTCGTACTCACGTTATCTCCGGGCATGGTACATCACTTGGACTCGATCCACACTGGCTCCTCTCGGCCACGCCTACATAATGCCTCCCCCGCGGTTTCCGATTTTGAAAATGAATATATAAGGGCGTTCTCACGGCCTGAAAGAACCCCCCGATCGGAGGCCGTCTCCGGTCCCGCGGCCGGGTCTTCTCAGGAGTGATATCGCGCGCAATACCTTTTTACTGGGTGGGCGAAAGGTAGGGACAGTGGCAGAAGACCGCAGCATCGAGGAGGTGCTCGACACGATCGGGGACGAACACGCCCGCGACATCCTCGCTGCCATCAGCATCGAGCCCCAGTCGGCCAAGGAGCTCGCCGAGGAGACGGGCCTGTCGCTGCCGACGGTCTATCGGCGCATCGAGATCCTCCAGGAGCACGACCTCGTGAAGGACCGGACGCTGGTCGCCGACGACGGCAACCACTACAAGATCTACGAGTCGAACTTCGACAGCACCGTCATCTCGCTGGAGGAGGAAGGCGAGTACCGCGTGCGCATCTACCGCGAGGAGAACCTCCCCGACCGGTTCAGCCAGCTCTGGGACGAGCTCAACCCGGACTGAGTCGTCGGACGCGCGTCTGCCGTTCTGCCAGTACAGTTTTGTATCCTGTCTGTGAGGTGTTCGGTCATGGTCACGGGGCTGGCGCTGGCGCGTGGTGCGTTGATCGTGATGCGGCTGGTGACCTTCGGGTTGACGCTTGGAATCACGCTCATCAGCTTTCAGGCGTACCGGAAGAATCCCTCAGAGAAGCTGCAGTCGGCGTTCATCGGCTTCGCGTTCATCAGCATGGGCGTCGCGGTGAGCAACGTCATCGTCCGAATCGGCACGGGCGGGGCCTCGTCGCTGACCACGACCGTCCTCCAGATGACCGAGACGATCCCGTTCATCGTCGGCTTCTCGATGCTGTACCTGTCGCTGTACCGGTGAGCCCGCCGCGGTCGGATTCGCGTCTGTTCGAAGCCACGTTGTTTATGGGTTAGCAGCCCCATTAGTGGTCCAATGACCGACACGACGCCCGAGGTGGTGCGGCTGTTCGGGGGGCCGGGCAGCGGGAAGACGACGGCGTTGCTCGACCGGGTCGAGCAGCTCCAGGCAGAGGGGGCAGACGTCCGCGACATTCTGGTGGTCTCGTACACGCGTGCGGCGGCCGCGGAGATCCGCGAGCGGCTGGCCGAGCGCATCGACACGACGCCGCGCGCGCTCAAGGGCAACGTCTGCACCATGCACGCGAAGGCCTACGAGCTGTTGAATCTCTCGCGGGGCGACGTCGTCTCCGAGTCCGACAAGGAGGACTTCTGCGAGGAGTACGGCATCGACTACGAGGACGAGAACAAGGGCGCCCGCCGGCGCAGCGCCCGATCGACGACCATCGGCAACAAGGTGATCGCCACCTCCCAGTGGCTCCAGCGGACCCGCCGCGACGTCGCCGACTGGTACGACGTCCCCTTCCAGTGGAACGAGGAGGAGGTGCGCCTCCCGCCGGAGATCGACGCCAACGCCCAGACCGGCAACAAGTACACGCCGACGTGGCCCTCCGACGACGACCGCATCGACGTGCCCGAGGCTATCCGCGCCTGGCGCGCGTACAAGGGTGAGCACAACCTGACAGGCTTCGCCGACATGCTCGAGCGGGTCAAGCAGCGCTCGCTGCTGCCCAACGTCGAGTACCTGGTGATCGACGAGTTCCAGGACATCACGACGCTGCAGTACGACGTCTACGAGGAGTGGAAGCCACACATGAAGCGGGTGCTCATCGCCGGCGACGACGACCAGGTCGTCTACGCCTGGCAGGGCGCCGACCCCGACCTCCTGCTCGACGAGGTCGTCGACGAGGACGAGATCCTCCCGAACTCCTACCGGCTGCCTTCCCGCATCCTCAACGTCGTCAACAAGGAGATCTCCCACATCGACAAGCGCCAGGAGAAGGACCTCGAACCGCGCAAGGAGGGCGGCTCCGTCGAGGCCGTCCGCGGCCCGTCGATGCTGGACCTCGTCCGGAACGTCCGCGCCACGATCGCCGAGGACGAGGACGGCACGCTGATGATCCTCTTCCGGGCACGCTACCAGATGTTCCAGTTCATCGACGAGTTCATCGGCGAGGGCATCCCCTTCCAGTGTCTGACCGACCAGCGGATGTGGACGGACCGCCTCAGCCAGTACGTCGACGCCGTCGAGGCCCTGGACGCCGACGAGCCCGTCACGCTGCTGCAGGCCCGGCGGCTCGCGGACATGCTCGCGGACTCGGCGTTCGGCACCGGCGAGCGCGACGAGCTGTTCGACGCCATCGACGAGCGCCAGGAGGCAGTCGAGGAGGACGATCTGGCCGAGATCACGGCCGAGCCCGAGTTCGTCCGCGAGTACGCGCCGTTCGCGCCCGACCCGCGCAGCGCCGCCGACATGCTCCGGAAGGTCACGAACTTCCAGGAGCGATCCGTCGACGCGTACTTCTCCGGGGAGTACCAGGGGATGGACCGCGGCCGCGTGCGCGTCGGGACGATCCACTCCGCGAAGGGTCGCGAGGCCGACCACGTCTTCGTCGCCACCGACCTCACCGAGAAGGTCGTCGAGCAGATTGCCGCGACGGTCGACCAGCAGGGCCGGGACGTCCCCGGCGTCGCGGAGTTCACCAAGCACACCGACCCCGTTCCGACGCTGACGGACAACGAGCGCCGGGTCTTCTACGTCGGCATGTCCCGCGCCCGCGAGCGCCTCGTCCTCATGGAGGACCTCGTCGACGGCGCGCCGACGCTGCCGATCGACGTCCTGCTGGAGAACGAGCCGAGCGAGACCTCGACCGACGAACTCCTCGCCCAGGCCGAGGACGCCGTCGCCGTCCAGTAGTCACTCCTCGTCGTCGGGCTCGTCGACCACCGCGCTCGCGACGGACTGGGCGGCCTCGCCCGCCACGTCGGTCGGCCGCGTGACGTACTCCTCGACCGCCACCATCGCCAGCGCGACCGCCAGGAAACCGACCCCGAGCAGCCGCTGGCCGTCCAGCAGCTTCGAGACCCCCATCAACCCCACGGGCGCGGCCAGCGCCACGGTCGCGAACAGCTGCACCTGGCCGATGATCCCCTTCGCCATCTCGGTCGGGGATACCCGCCGGGGGGCAAAAAGTCGTGCGACGCGACGGCCGGCCCGCGGGCTTTAGTAACAGAGAGTCCAACGGTACGGCATGCCCTCCCGATCGACGCTCGCGATTGCGGCCACGCTCGGACTCGCGTTCGTGTTCGCGGCCGTCGCGATCACAACCGGCTTCGCCGACCGGCGGCCCGTGGCGACCGCCGTCTTGGTACTCGCCGGTAGCTACTTCCTGCCACAGCTCGTCCTGGCCGCGACCGACCGGACCGTCGCCGCCCGCAACCGCGTCCTGTTCGGCGCGGGCCTCACCGCCCTCCTGGGCCTGCCGATCGCTCTCGAGGGACGCCCTCTCGTGCAGGGTGGCGTCGCCTTCGTCGGGTTGACCCTGCTGATCCTCGCCGGCGTCTCGACCGCCCGGGCCGGCTACCGCGAGTCGATCGCCGAGCGCGACTCGACCGCCGAATAAGAACGCTTTCACCCGCCCGCTCCCAATCCGGGGACATGTTCACGGGCATCGTCGAGCGGACGGGCGCGGTAGTCGACGTGACCGACGACGAGGGCGGCCGGCGCATTCGAGTCCGGGCCGACCTCGACGACCTCCACCACGGCCAGAGCATCGCGATCAGCGGCGTCTGCCTCACCGTCGAAGACTTCGGTGCGGACTGGTTCGACCTCTTTCTCTCCACGGAGACGCTGGACCGGACCTACCTCGGCGACCTCCGCGAGGGCGACGCGGTGAACGTCGAGCGCGCACTCGCCGCCGAGGGGCGCTTCGACGGCCACGTCGTCCAGGGCCACGTCGACGGCACCGGCGAGGTGGTCGGGATCGAGCAGCTGGGAGATGACTGGGAGTTCAGGTTCTCGGTTCCCGGCGAACTGGAACGCTACCTCGTCGAGAAGGGCTCGATCACGGTCGACGGGATCAGCCTGACGGTGGCGGCCCTCGAAGGCGGGGAGTTCGACGTCGCGATCATCCCGGCGACCTACGACCTGACCACGCTGTCGGAGAAATCGGTGGGCGACCCGGTCCACCTGGAAGTCGACGTCGTCGCCAAGTACGTCGAGCGGCTCCTGGCCGCCGACGCGGACGTGACGGCGAGTCAGGCGCCGTACGCCGAGCGCTTCGAGGAGTAGCTACTCGAGGTCGGTCGCGACGGCGTCGCCGCCGGCGCTGCGGTCGCGGGCGGCCCGGTACGCCGAGTTGTACCGGTGGAGCTTCCTGACGAGCAGGAAGGCGAACAGGCCGTCGTAGACCACGACGAAGCCGAAGAAGGCGACGAACTGGCTGACGTCGGCCAGCGAGGCGAGCGCGGGGACGACGATCGTCGCCGCGGCGTTGTAGGTGGCGTGGATGAGCGCGGCGATGATCAGCCCCTTGACGACGATCGGGCCGGCGTTCTCGCAGTTGAACTTCGCGAGGCCCAGGTAGTACCCCGAGAAGGCGCTGTAGATGACGTGGCCCGGGCCGGCGAACGCGCGGACGGCGGCGATGCCCGAGCCGGCGCCGACCAGGTTGGTCACGCCGCCGACCGCCTGGATCGACTGGGTGATGTACAGGGCGTTCTCGATGGTGGCGAACCCGAGGCCGGCGACGGCGCCGTAGACCGCGCCGTCGATCACCGCGTCGAACTTGTCGCTGCGGTAGGCGTACAGCCGCACCGCCAGCAGCTTGACGGTCTCCTCGATGGGGCCGACAACGAGGTAGAAGAACGCCAGCAGGGAGACGACGACAAGCGGGCCCGCGCCGAGGCCGAAACCCGAGAGCACGCCCTCGAAGAAGGTGTTGAGCACGCCGGCGAAGCTGGCGAACAGCACGCCCAGCAGGAACGTGGCGACGAGCAGCCCGAGGGGCTCGGCGGTGGTGACGTCGGCCCACCACAGGAACGCCGCCAGCACGAACGCCGGGACGATCGACAGGACGACGAACGTCCCGACCCACGGGTTGGTCACCAGGCCGAGCCCGCCGATGAGGAACTGCGCGAGCAGGATCAACCCGGCCAGCACGACGACGGTCAGCCGCCCCGCGAGCACGATCGCCCGGTAGAGCCACGCGGCGAACCGGTCGAACGCGGTCCGGGACTCCCACTCCGTGATGCCGTAGAGGTCCTGGGACCCGTCGTCCATCGACTCGATCGGATCTCGTCGCTCGCCCATGTCTCCCGTATCGAGCGGCCGCACACTAACGCTTTGGCCGCAGGCAGTCCCTGCGACGTGTTAAAACACCTTCGAGAGGGTTAAGGGGCAGCGTTATGCGTGGCGACGGTAGAGTGGGTGTCAATGACACGCTACAGCACGAGCCGTGGCATCGCCTACGCCGCCCAGTCCGAGACCGCGGTCGGCGCGCCCGAGGCGGTCGAACGGGCGGACGCGGACGCCGAAGCCCCCAGCGACGCGGCGGCCGACGAAACGACGAGTGCCGAGGGCGCGGGGGCGACGGAGCCGTCCGCGGCCGACGACTGAAATCGGCGACGGCGGCCGACGAAACGGAGGCGTTTTTTCGCGTCCGCGCCTAGGCCGGGCGATGACAGTCACGGCTGGGGTCGTCGCCGTCCAGGGCGACGTGAGCGAACACGCTGCGGCCATCCGCGCGGCCGGCCGCGCCCACGGCGAGGACGTCGAGATCCGGGAGCTCCGGACGGCGGGCGTCGTCCCCGAGTGCGACGTCCTGCTCATGCCCGGCGGCGAGTCGACCACCATCTCGCGGCTGGTCCACCGCGAGGGCATCGCCGACGAGATCCGCGAACACGTCGCCGCCGACAAGCCCGTCCTGGCAACCTGCGCGGGCCTGATCGTCGCCGCGACCGACGCCAACGACGACCGCATCGACCCGCTGGGGATCCTCGACGTGACCGTCGAGCGCAACGCCTTCGGCCGGCAACGGGACTCCTTCGAGGCGCCGCTTTCCGTCGCGGGCCTCGCGGATCCCTTCCACGCGGTGTTCATCCGCGCGCCGCTGATCGAGACCGTCGGCGACGGTTCCGGGTCGCACCCGGAGCCTCGGGGGGCCCCGTCCCGCGGTGTCGAGGTGCTGGCCACGTGGGACGACCGCCCGGTCGCCGTCCGCGACGGCCCCGTCGTCGGCACCGCCTTCCATCCCGAGCTGACCGACGATCCGCGGATCCACGATCTCGCCTTCTTCGAGCGCGAGCGCACTGCCGGCACGGCCGACGCGACCCGGGACTGACGGCTTTTTGTGGACCCCGGCCCTCCGGTCGGCCATGCGCGAGCGCCACCGGAGGACCCAGTCGTGACCGACGATGCCGACCCGATCATCGAGGAGCTGTTCGCCGTCGTCGAGGATCGCAAGGAGCGCCTGCCCGAGGACTCCTACACCGCGTCGCTGTTCACCCACGAGAAAGGTGAGAACGCCGTCCTGGAGAAACTCGGTGAGGAGACCACCGAGCTGATCCTGGCGGCGAAAGACGACGACCGGGAGGAGCTCGCTCACGAGGCCGCCGACGTCGTCTACCACCTGCTGGTGCTACTCGCGATGAAGGACATGGACGTCGCGGACCTGCAGGCCGAACTGCGCGACCGGCGCTGAGTCGGCCGCCGATCGCTCCCCGCTTTCGATCGCTCGCCGCTCTCAGCTCGTCGTAGAGGTGGCGTTGCCGGCGCCGTCCTCGGTGGTGCCCTCCGAGCTGTCTGAGTCGTCGAGCCCCTCCCAGAGGCTGCACCAGTCCTCGGCGCCGATGTAGCCCGCGACCTTGGCGCAGGCGCCGTACCCGTCGCCGTTCTCGTCCGGAACGAACTCCGCGCAGTTCTCACAGCGCTGCCCCTCCTGGGCGAGCCCCGCCTCGACCGCCTTCTCGGCCTCCTGGAAGCGGACGACGTCCTTGCTCTTGAGGGTCGACGGATCACGGGCCTCGCCGCCCTGGGAGGTCGCGGTCCGGTAGGCCGACGGCACCGGCCCCTGCTCGAACGCCTGCTCGGAGACCCCCTCGGGCCGCTCCTCGTTCTCGCCGCTCTCTTCGCCGGTATCGCCCCCGTCGGTCCCGGTCGTCCCCGACCCGTCTCCCGTGGGGGAGGTGTCGGTTCCCGAGTCGCTCGAACAGCCGGCGACGCCGGCGACCGCGGCCGCCCCCGCGATGCGCAGGAACGACCGGCGCGTGTCGTCTGATCCAGCCATACGTACCGGGGCGGCCGGCTGTGATGTTAAATTTCCGGCGTTTCGAAATCAAAATAATGCGGTAGGTTCGCGGGCGGGTGGGGGACCGTTCGGCTGTCAGTCGTCGCCTTCGGAATACTCGGCGCCGTAGACGTCGCCGTCGCTCCGGCCGAGCACCTGGGTCTCCGGGCTCGATCGCGTGTCGTGGTGGGTGATCGCGTAGTAGATGAGCGCGAGCCCGATGGCGATGAGGATGCTCTCGCAGGCCTGCAGAAAGAGCAGCTCCTCGACCGCCGCGACCGGCGCGTCGAGGACGAGGAGGTGGTACGCCGGTTCGACCAGCCCGGCGAGCAACAGCGAGGCGAAGCCGAGCGTCGCCGCGGCGTAGGAGCGCTGGCCGCCGCTGTGGCGATAGGCCTGGAAACTCAGCGCCGTCAGGCTGCCGCTGACCACGAAGTCGAGGGCGTTGGCGCCGATGAACGCCCACAGTTCCGGCGACCTAACCATGGCTGGCGTCCGTCCACGACCCCGGGAGGTCAAACAGCGCACTCGCCGTGGTGCTCCGGCGCGGGGCCACCTCGCCCAGGCCGCCGAGGAACCCGTCGAAGCGATCCAGCACGCCCGGGCGCCTCCCGTCGAGCACCTCACAGACAGCCGCGAGGGCGGGGTTGTCGGCCAGGCGAACCGTCCCGTCGGCCTCGGTCTCGAGGAGGTCGGCCGCCCCGAGCGCGGGCAACTGGACGTGCACCAGGGAGGCCTCGATCTGATCGACCAGTGCCGGATCGGGCTCGTTACCGTCGTCGAACCGCCGGGCGAGCTCGGTCGCCAGCGCCTCGCGGGTGATCGCGCCGGCCGCGGCCACGACGGCCAGCGTCGCGCGGTGGCGTTCGCGCGCGAGCGCTGCCAGCACGTCGTCGAGGCCCGCGACCTCCAGTCGGAGGACGCGCTCGAGGCGCCCGTCGTCGAAGGCGGGGTGGTCGGCCGTCGCGACCGCGTCCGCCTCGGCGTCCCACGTCACCAGGTCGGCCTCGGCAAGCGCCGGCAGGTCGACGTGCTCGAGTCCGAGGCGGACGGTCCGGGGATCGGCGCCCGCGCCCTCGAGGCCCGCGACCTCGCGGGCCAGCGTCTCGGCGTCCACGGTAGTCTCGCGTGCCAGCAGCGCCACCAGGGCGGTCCGGCGCCGCGGCGCCTGCAGCGCGGTGAAGATCGGGTTGTAACGACACGGCCAGGTCGATCGACGTTCCCCCATGTCAGTCGACGTTTCACCTCGGTCCATATACCTCTTTTTCCAGCTACACACAAACGATGGGAAATAAAGGTGGCTGGGACGCGTCGGGCGCCGTCACGCAAGCAACGCACGACCGTCGGGCGTGCGGCGAATGGGGCGCCGTCCGTCCCGCCGCCTCGCGCGCTGTGACCGGCACGCTCACTCGGCGCGGAAGGACGCTCTTTTAAGTACGGGCGGCCTACCGCGGGGTATGATTCTCGAGGACCTGCCGACCGCGCCGCGGTCGGGGGAGCTGATCGACACGGCCTTCTCGCGGGCGGCCCGCGCCGGACGGGCCAAGTCCGGCTTCGAGGCCCAGCAGTCGATGCTCCAGACCGCCGCGAACGTCCTCTCGGACAACCTCGAGAACGTCGTCACTTCCTGGCCCGACCTCGACGACCTCGACCCGTTCTACTACGAGCTGGTCGACGCCCTCGTCGGCGTCGACGAGCTGCGCCAGCACCTCTCGGAGGTGGGCTGGGCCAGCCGCAAGACGGCCGAGATCCGCTCGGAGTACGCCTCGCGCATGCGCAATGTCGACGCCGAGGGGGCCAAGAAGCTGCGCAAGCAGGCGTTCGCCCGGCTGGCCGACGTCGTCGAGGAGGTCGCGGACGACCTGCTGGCGATCGGCGAGGCCCGCGACACGCTGAAGACGCTGCCCGACATCCGCCCCGACGAGCCGACGATCGTCGTCGCGGGCTACCCGAACGTCGGGAAGTCCTCGTTCGTCAACAGCGTCACCAACGCCCGCAACGAGACCGCTTCGTACCCGTTCACCACGACGGAGATCAGGGTCGGGCACATCGAACGCGAGCGCATCCGCTACCAGCTCGTGGACACCCCGGGACTGCTCGACCGCCCGCCGGAAGACCGCAACGAGGTCGAGGCCCAGGCGGTCAGCGCCCTGGAGCACCTGGCCGACGCCGTGGTCGTGCTCGTCGACGCCAGCGAGGAGTGTGGCTACCCCCTCGAGGTGCAACTGGAGCTGCGCGACCAGCTCGCCGAGCGCTTCGCCGACGTGCCCGTGCTGACGGTCTGCAACAAGGCCGACCGCTCCCGCGACGTCGAGGCCGACTACTACATGAGCATCACGGAGGGTGAGAACGTCGAGGCCGTCCTCGACGCCGCGGTCGAGGCCGTCGGCTACGAGCCGGAACTGCCGTTCGACGAGCGCTGACGGTCGGCGCGGGGCCGCCGTCAGTTCGCCTGTTCTGTCGTCACGTAGCGGACCTGCGTCTCGATGTCGCGGCCGGCCCGGCTATCGACGCGGTCGTCGATGCGGGCGGCCAGGCCGGAGACGTTCTCGCCCGGGGGAACGCCGACGGTGACGATCACTCGGGAGGGTTCGGGCATGATCACGTCGTCGGTGTTGACCACGCGCGTGTCCAGCAGCGTCACCCCACCGGGCGTGTCGGCGACGACCGCCTGGACGTCCTGGCGGATGGCGTCGCCCGTGGTGGCGTCCTGGTAGGAGGCGAGCGTGACGCCGCCGAGGAACACCGACAGGACGGCGATCGCCACCGCGAGGCCGGCCACGCGCTTGAGCGTCGCCGTCCGCGTGGCGTCCAGCCGGAACCACCGCGAGGGGCGATAGCCCGAGTACCACAGCACGATGATGGCCGCGAAGTTGATCGACAGCGTGTTCACCAACACGAGGATGCCCGACCCGAGGCTCATCATCGGCAGCTGCCAGGCGAAGCCGATGCCGACGGTCGCGGCCGGCGGGATGAGCGCGACGGCGATCATGACGCCGACGATGGCCGAGCGCACCCCGGTCGCGAGGCTGATCCCGCCGGCGATCCCGGCGCCCAGCGCGACCGCCAGCGACAGGAAGTTCGGCGTCAGGCGCTCGCGGACCTCCGATAGCGTCGTGACGTCCAGGCCCGGCGGCACCAGGTGGCCGTAGCGCACCGCCAGCGCGAAGCCCGCGGCGCTGGCGACGGCGATCGTCAGGCCGATGATCTGCAGCTTGACCCCGCGGAGGAACATCTCGCGGTCGTCGATGACGGTCCCGACGCTGGCGGCCATCGCCGGCCCGATCAGCGGCGCGATCACCATCGACCCGACCACGGTGGCCGGCGAGTCCAGCAGGAGTCCCGCGGTGGCGATGATGGCGCTGATGACGGTCATCAGCAGGTAGGTCCGCAGGCCGGGCGCCAGGTCCTCGGCGCGGGCCTGGAGCTCCTCGCGGGCGATGCGGTCTTCGTCTTCCTCCTGTTCGTAGCGCTCCTCGAGTTCGTCGAAGCGCTCGGAGATGACGGTGTTGGCCTCCAGGACCACCGTGTAGGCGTCGCGCTCGAGGCCGGCCTCGCGCAGGCGCTCGAGGACGGGTTCGACGGCGCCGGTCGGCAGCGGCGCGTAGACGACGGCGGTGAACTCCCGGCCGCTGGTCTCGTCGGTGACGATGTAGTCGACGCCCTCCTCGTCGAGCGCGTCGAGGACGGCCTCGCGTTTGCCGGTCGGGATGGTGACCTGGACGAGGCGCACACTCGACTCTGGCGCGGCGGCGGCAAATACGTGTGGGACTCGTCACGTCCCGCCCTCGGGGCGTCGGCCGCGCTCGTCACCCTTATCGGGCGGCCCGGCCTACCGGGCGACATGTTCGACACGCGGCCGGACCGCGACGCCGAGGTCGTCCTCGTGGGGCGATCGAACGTCGGGAAGTCGACGCTGATGCGCGAGTTGACCGGCCACGCCGTCGACACCGGCAAGCGCCCCGGCGTCACGCGAAAGCCCAACCACTACGACTGGGTCGCCGAGGACTTCGTGCTCACGGACCTCCCCGGCTTCGGCTTCATGGCCGGTGTCCACGAGGAGGCCCGCGAACAGATCAAGACCGACGTCGTCCGCTACCTGGAGACCTACGCCGAGCACGTCCTCGCCGCGATTCTCGTCGTCGACGGCAAGGCCGTCATCGACGTGATCGACCGCCACTCCGGCCCCGACGAGATCCCCCACGACGTCGAGATGTTCCACTTCCTGCGTGAACTGGGGATCCCCGTGGTCGTCGCGGTCAACAAGATGGACAAGGTCGACGACCGCGACGAGCGACTGGACGAACTGTGCGACAGGCTCGGCCTGGTGCCGCCCTGGCAGCAGTGGCGCGACACGATCGCGCCGATCAGCGCGAAGCGTGGAAACATCGACGCCCTGACCGACGCAGTACGCACGCACCTCCACGACCAGCACCGCGACGATCTGCTGGGATTTTTCTGAGTCCGTCGCAGTATCGTCATTGAGTACGAAAGTCGCCTGTGGCAATCAGAATGCACACACTGGTGGGTGGTGAATCGTCCCCTCGCAGCTTGAAAGAGAGAAATCGGGGGTAGAGGGGGGTGTTGGGGGGTGGCACCCGAAGTGGGTGCAGTGCGTTTTTCGGGCCTGATAATAATGAACCTTCCGGCACCGGAACCGGCCGGGGCGGGCTCGCGGTGAAAACGCTTTGTGGGATGGTCCCAAACGGTGCGGTGTGACCACGTCCGCGACCGACTCCGATCCCGAGGCGCCGGCCGTCCGCGAGGCGGTCCAGGCGGACCTGCTCGCGATCTTCCGCATCGAGAAGGCCTCGTTCCCCCAACCGTGGCCGTTCGCGGCCTTCGAGCGGTACGTCGGCGAGCGGGGCTTTCTGGTCGCGGAGGTCGGCGCCGGCGTCGCCGGCTACGTCGTCGCCGACGCCGTCCCGAACCACGACCGCCCCCTGGGTCACGTCAAGGACATCGCGGTCCACCCCGACCACCGCGGCAACGGCGTCGCCACCGCGCTCCTGGAGCGCTCGCTGTCGGTGCTCGCCGCCCGCGGCGTCGACTCGGTGAAACTCGAGGTCCGCGAGTCCAACGACGACGCCCGCTCGCTGTACGACGAGTTCGGATTCGTCCACCGCCGGACCATCCCGAAGTACTACGACGACGGCGAGGACGCCCTCGTCATGATCGCCGACGTCGACGATCGGTAGCAACCCCTTTCACTCGCCGGCGCCTCCCCCCGGACATGGGATACGCCTGTCCGGTCTGTACCGATCCGCAGGCAGACGCCGAGCACCTCGCGAACCACCTCGCCTTCACCGCGATGCTCGGCGACGAGGCCCACGAGGCCTGGCTCGACGAGCACGCTCCCGGCTGGCAGGACGGCGGCGCCGACGACCTGGCCCCCCGCGTCACCGCCCACGCCGCGGAGACCGAGTTCCCGCAGGTCTTCGAGGACACCACCCACGATCACGACCACGATCACGAGCACGACGACGAGCGCTCGGGGGCGCTGTTCGACGACGAGCCCGCGTTCGCGACCGAGGCCCGCGATAGCGTCCGCGGCGCGCGCGACCTCGACGGCGACGCCGCCGACATCATGGAGGAGGCCCGCGCGCTGACAAGACAGATACAGGACGGTGAGGACGGCCAAGACGGCGACCCGACCGCCGACGGGGACGCGGACGAAGCCGAAACCGAGTAACGGGCGGAGTGCCCACGAACGCGCATGCACACCGAGGGAGTCTTCGCACCCGAGACGGCCGGGGCCGCCCGCGAGCGCTTCGAGCTCGTCGGCCCGGTCGCCCAGACGACGGTGCGGGAAGTCGCCAAGGCGATGGACTTCGACCGCGAGGAGTACGACCGCCGGGTCACCGCCGACGTGATCGCGACCGCTCGCGAGGCTATCTTCGCCTCCCTGCTCGAAGTGCAGGTCGGCTCGCGCGAAGCGTTCGAGGACTGGCGTGACGACCACCCCGACTACGACGCCGAGGTGATCGGCAGCGACAACGTCGACCGCGTCGTCTGGCACGGCGCGCCGTTCGCCGAGCGAGTCGTCGCCGCCACCTTCCAGGACCGGGAGTCGGCTGCCGTCGGCACCCTCCGCCGGCAGGCGTTCGGCAGCGTCTACCGCGACGTCGTCGCCGGCGAGTGACCGGGAGCGCCACCCTTTAGCGCGCGGGCCCGCTCTGGGAGACCGACATGCGCGACGACGACCCCCGCGGTCACGACCGGGACCGCGAGCCGGCGCGCCTCCCGCGCGATCACGACTGGCCGGTCCGCGAGTCCGCCGCCGAGTACGAGACCGGCTGGTACACCGGCGGCTACGACCTGGTGGAACAGCCCGACGGCTCCGAGAAACGCTACTACTGGGCCGAGCTACCGCCGGCGGTCGTCGTCGTGGCGGTCGCCGAGGGCGCGGCGATCGCCGACGCGACCGACGACGCCGAGGCCGACGCCGGCGGCGAGCACCTCGTGCTGGTCGACCAGTACCGCCCGGCGATCCGCGAGCAGTGCCTGGAACTGCCCGCCGGGATCGTCGAGGCCGACGAGACGTTCGCCGCGGCCGGCGCCCGCGAACTGCGCGAGGAGACCGGGCTCGACCCCGCCGGCGTCTCCCTGCTGGAGTCTTTTTGGTGTTCGACGGGCGTCCTCAGACACCGCCGCGGGATCGTCTTCGCCGAGGGGCTGGAACCGGTCGCGCCCGACCGCGACGACAACGAGTTCCTCCGCGTGACGACCGTCCCCGTCGAGGACGCGCTCGCTGTCGCCCGGCGCCAGCCCGCCAACGACGCCACCATCGAGGGCGTCCTGCTGGCACAGGCGGAGGGGTTGCTGTGACGGTCGGCGAGATCGACTCCGACGAACTCGCGGCGCTGCTCGACGCCGAGGCGCCGTTGCGGATCGTCGACGTCCGCCCCGCCGGGCACTTCGCCCGCGGGCACCTCCCCGGCAGCCAGAACCTTCCGCTCCCGGAACTGCCCCGCCGCGTCGCCGAACTCGCCGACGCCGAGCGGGTCGTCACCGTCTGCCCGCACGGCCACGACAGCCTCCGGGCCGCGCGGCTGATCGATTCCTTCGACGGCATCGACGCCGACGTGCCCGTCGAGAGCCTCGCCGGCGGGCTCACTGCCTGGGAGGGCGAGCTGGTGGCCGGCGGGGACGGCGGCGGGGCTGGCCAGGGAGAGACTGACGGAGAATCGGACGGGCCGGCGGCCCCATTCTAACCAGACGGGGTGGTACCCGAGCCGCGAGCGGGCCGGGACGGGCGGACGGTCAGGCGACGTTGAAGCCCTTCTCGCGGAGGAAATCCTCGACGCGACCGGAGTGGTTGCCCTGGAGCTCGATTGAGTCGTCCTCGACGGTACCGCCGCAGGCGAACTTCGATTTGAGGTCCGAGGACAGGCTGTCCATGTCCACGTCCTTGGGATCGAACCCCTGAATGACCGTTACCTCTTTCCCGTATCGGCGCTCGTCGATGCGGATGCTGATCTCCT
>JBDGSW010000074.1:0-18003 GCA_042217345.1 Haloarculaceae archaeon | reverse complement strand
GCATCCTCATCGTCGACATCGACGGCGAGTACTACGGCCTCAAAGAGGAGTACGAGATCCTCCACGTCGGCGCCGATGAGGAGTGCGACATCCAGGTCACCGTCGAGCACGCCGAGAAGATCGCCGCGCTCGCCCTCGAACAGAACGTCCCGATCATCCTCGACGTCTCCTCGTTCCTCGACGAGGGCGAGGCCGAGACGCTGCTCACCGAGGTCTCCAAGCAGCTGTTCGCCAAGGAGAAGAAGCTCAAACAGCCGTTCCTGATGCTCGTCGAGGAGTGCCACGAGTGGATCCCCGAGAAGGGCTCGGTCAGCGAGTGCGGGAAGATGCTGATCAAGATCGGCAAGCGCGGGCGCAAACACGGCCTTGGCATCGTCGGCATCAGCCAGCGCCCCGCCGACGTCAAGAAGGACTTCATCACGCAGTGTGACTGGCTGGTCTGGCACCGCCTCACCTGGAACAACGACACCAAGGTCGTCTCCCGCATCCTCGACGCCGAGTACTCCGACGCCGTCGAGGACTTAGACGACGGCGAGGCGTTCATGATGACCGACTGGTCCGAGTCGGTCCGCCGGGTCCAGTTCCAGCGCAAGACGACCTTCGACGCCGGCGCAACGCCCGGCCTCGACGACGTCGACCGCCCGGACCTGAAGTCCGTCAGCTCCGACCTCGTCTCCGAGCTCGAGGAGATCAGCGACCAGAAACAGCAGACCGAGGACCGCATCAAGGAACTGCGCGAGGAGCTCGACAAGAAGAACTCCCGCATCGCCGAGCTGGAGACCGAACTGCAGGACGCCCGCGACCTCTCGCGGATGGCCGACCAGTTCGTCGACGCCCTCATGGAGAACGCCAACGGCGTCAACCCCGGCCGCACCGAGCAGGCGAAGATGCGCGAGTTCCGCCGGCGCCAGCAGGGCCGCGAGGCGAGCGACGACGCATCCGCCGACGCGCCGTCCCCAGAACGCGATACTGGGGGAGAAGCAGTTTCCGGGGAAGCCCCAGCGGACGAGCAGAGCGACGATACGAGCGCCACCACCCCCACCGTCGACGCCGCGTCGGACGACGGCGATGCGGACGACGGCGGCGCTGACGGTGCGACAGCGACCGACGCCGCGATAGGGACAACCGATGACGACGTCAGCGACGACGCCGACGCGGCTGCCGAGTCAGACGCGGGAACCGCCTCGGCCGGCGCGACCGCTGCGGGCGACGGCGGGACGATCGACGTCGTGACGACCGCGGACGCGACGGCGGACGACGGCGGCACCGACGGGCCGACGGCTGGACCGGCGGACGACGACGACGTCGCCGCCGCGATGGCGTCGATGCCCGGCGTCGGCCTGGCGGACGACGATCCGACCGACGAGTCGGGGACCGTCCCGCCCGAGCGCCGCGAGGTCGTCGTCCAGCTCTGTCGGACCGTCGAGTCGATGCCGGCCAAGACCCGCGGCATGCTCCGGTACTACCGCAAAGAGGGGCCGACCACGCCGCTGGACGCCCACTTCGCGGCCGGCGGCGAGGGCGACCGGACGAACGCCTACGCGCACAACCGGACGCTGCGCACCCACGGCTTCATCGAGCACGTCGGCCGCGGCAAGTACGACTACCGCCTGGCCGACCTCCTGCGCGAGGAGTACGACGGCCGCCCCGGAGACGAGGAACTCGACGCCCTCGTCGCGGCCGTCGAGGACGAGTTCGTCAAGTAATTCGCTTTTCGAAGTATTTGTCTTCGATGTTCGAAGTAATAGCGCAGAAGGGTTGAGACGGGAATTCTCCCGGACGCAATGGTAACGGGCACTCGTGGAACTGCGGGACTCTATCGCAGGCGAGGCGAGGGCGACAGCTACGAGAAAACGAGCGCGCGCGATGCCGTCAGGCCACGGGATCGACGAGGTCCTCGAGCGCCGCCCGCGGGTCGTCGGCCTTGGCGACGCCGCTGGCGAGCAGGACGCCCGAGGCACCCAGATCGCCGGCGGCCTCCAGGTCCTCGCCGGTCGAGATGCCCGCGCCGCAGAGCACGTCGACGGACTCGTCGACGGCCCCCGCGGCGTCGACCGCGTCCCTGACGATATCGGGGTCGGCCTTGCTGACGGGCGTGCCCGTGCCGATGAGTTCCGGGGGTTCCACGGCGACGGCGTCGGGGCCCAGCGCCGCGGCGGCGCCGATCTGGGCGGGGTTGTTCGCGCAGACGATGGTCTCGAGGTCGGCGCGGTCGGCGGCCGCGAGACTCCCGTCGACGTCCGCGAGTTTCAGGCGCTGCTCGGAGTGGTTCAGCAGGGTGCCGACGGCGCCGGCGTCGGCGGCGGCCTCGGCCAGCGTCGAGCCGGTGTGGCTGCCGTACTCGACGGGGCTGACGTGCTGGGCCCAGGTCTCGACGCCGGTGTCGGCGACGCGGTCGAGGTGGGCCGCTTGCGGTGCGATTGCGATGCGGACGCCCGAATCCTCGCTGACGTCGCGAGCGGCTTCGGCGACCGCCACGGGATCGCACGGGTAGGCCTTCAGGTTGACGAGGACGAACATATCGGGACGGCGGCGCGCCGGGGCAAATAGGTTGCGAGACGGGTTCGCGCTCCCGAACCAGCCCGCCGATTTATTAGGAGACCGACGGAACCATCGGGTGATACGCGTGACCGACAGGGTTTCAGAGGAAGCGACCGTCCTCGTCGCCGACGACGAGCGCCAGCTCGCGGACCTGTACACGGACTTTCTGGCCGGCGAGTACGACGTCGTGACGGCCTACGGGGGCGAGGAGGCCAAGGCGCTGCTGGCGGACCCCTCCTTCGACGTCGACGTGGCGCTGCTGGACCGGCGCATGCCCGACCTCTCGGGCGATAAGGTCCTCGCCGCGGTCACCGACAGCGGCCGGGACGTCCGCGTGGCGATGGTGACCGCCGTCAACCCCGGCTTCGACATCATCGACATGGGCTGTGACGAGTACCTCGTCAAGCCGGTCGACCGCGCGGAGATGCTCGACGTCGTCGACCGCCTGCTGCGCCTCTCGGAATACAGCGAGAAACACCGCGCGCTCACCTCCAAGAAGCTCAAGCGCAACGTGCTGGAAGTCGAGAAGAACGCCGCGGAACTTGCCGACAGCGACCGCTTCCAGCGCCTCGAGACGGAGATCGACGCCCTGGAGGACGAACTGGACGATATCAGCGAGGACCTGGCGTTCGAGGACGTCCAGCGCCACATCTGAGCGGCGCCGACGGCCACCCCGCGGTGTTCTAGGAGTCTTTGCGCTGGACGACGTCGCCGAGCGTGTACGAGCCGTCCGAGGAGCCGCCCTCCCACTCGGTGTCGTCGGTGCTTTGGCCCTCCGTCAGGGTGATGTCGAGGGCTTTCTCGAGCTTGCGCTGGACCTTGTCGCTCGGGAGGTGGTCGCCGTGTTCGAGCTTGCGGATGAGGCTGGCCTTCTCGTTGAGCTGGTTGGCCAGCTCCTCCTGGCTGAGTCCGGCGGCCTCGCGGCCGTTGCGGATGCGCTGGTCGAAGTCCTGGGCGACCTCGTCCATCTCGTCGAACATGTCCCGCCGGCGGCCGCCCCCGCCGGAGCCGCCGCTCGAGGACGAGCCGCTGGACGACGAGCTCGATTCCGAGCTCGACCCGCTGGACCCGGAGCTACTCGTCGAGTACTTCGTCGACGTGCTGGAACTGCTCTCGGTCCTGACTTCCGTCCCGAAGTCGGCACAGTCGTCGCAGACGTCGAGCTCGGCCCCCTCGACTTTCACCGTGTTCGGCGAGGACGTCTCGGTCCCGCACATCTCACACTGGACCATGCAGGGCTTTGGCTACGCCCGTGTATAAATCGTACGCCAGTCTACACGCCGTCGCGCTGACACGCCGTCACGACAGCGCCCGGTAGGCGCCGACGAACCGCTGAACCGCGGTGAAGTGACCCACGACGGCGAACACCACCAGCAGCCAGCCGATGGCAGTCAGGCCGGCCGCGCTCGCCGTGGTCGCGGCGGCGACGAGCGCGGCAAGGCCCGTCAGCGCCAGCCGGTCGGCCCGCCCGAGCAGGCCGCCGTACGCGCGGTCGAGCCCGACGGCCTGGGATTGCGTGCCCAGGTAGGAGGTCAACAGCACGCCCGTCACGGCGGCGAGGCCGAGCGCCCAGCGGTCGATCCCGGCCGCGAGGCCGACCAGCATCACCACGTCGGCGTAGCGGTCGAGGACGTGATCGAGCAGGTCGCCGGCCCGCGACTCGGTGCCCAGCCGGCGCGCGAGCGCGCCGTCGATCAGGTCGAGCCAGCCGTTCAGGAAGACCAGCAGCGCGCCCGCGAGGTACCACCACGGGGGCGCCGGGCCGAGGTAGAAGGCGCCGGCAGCCGCCACCGCGAGCCCGAACGCGAGCACGCTGACCGCGTCGGGGGTCAGCCCGAGGCTGACCGACGCGCGGACGAACGGTGCGAGCAGTCGGTCGGCCACCGGGCGGAAGCGATCGAGCGTCATAGGTACTCGAGGTAGGACACCTCCCCGGCGCTGGGCTCGCGCTCGCCCGCGATCACGGCCTCGATCTCGGCCGCGATCGACTCGGGCGAGCGCTCCGTCGCGTCGATCTCGTAGACGGACTCGAGGCCGTGATCGGCGACCGCCTCCGAGAGGATCAGGTCCAGCGCCTCGCTCTCGGCGTTCTCCGCGGCCGTCTCGGCGGACTCGCCGCGCTCGCCCAGTCGGCGCTCCAGCTCCTCGGGGTGACACCGGAGGACGACCACCCGGTCGGCCGGCAGGTGGTGGGCGAGGTGGGACTCGACCAGCACGTCGTCGCGGACGCCGAGCCAGTCGGCGACCGCGTCCATGTCCGCGATCAGGGTGTCGCGCTCCGCGTCGCGCCCCCGGTCGAACCCCTCGGTCTTGATCACGTCGTTGAGGTGGATCACCTCGAGGTCCGAGTCGACGAGGTCGCTGGCGGTGGTCTTGCCCGTCCCGGGCGTGCCGGTGACGGCGACTCTCACGCGTCGCTCACCTCGTTGAGCACGGCGACGGTACGCTCCATCTGCGTACGCGTCCCGCAGGTGATGCGGACGCACTTCGGCAGGCCGAAGCTCGTACAGTCCCGGACGATGACGCCCTCGCGCTCTGCGGCCGTCGCGACGGCCTCGGCGTCGCCCACTTCGGCGAGGACGAAGTTGCCTCCGCTCGGGTACGTCCGCGCGTCGAGGTGCTCGCGAAGGTACCCCCGGGCGTTCTCGACCATGGCGACGGTCTCGTCGATGTGCTCGTCGTCATCCAGCGCCGCCAGCCCCGCCCGGCAGGTCAGTTCACCGGTGTCGAACGGCGTGTGGACGCGCGCGTAGGCGTCGCCCCAGGCTTCGGGCACGAGCCCGTAGCCCAGGCGCATCCCCGCGAGGCCGTAGGCCTTCGAGAAGGTCCGCAGGACCGCGACGTCGTCGCGGTCGCGGACCAGCCCGACGGCGCTGTCAGCCGTCGAGAACTCGCCGTAGGCCTCGTCGACGACCACCAGCGTCTCCTCGTCGGTCGCTTCGGCCAGGCGCTCGACCTCCGCGAGCGGCATCTCCGAGCCCGTGGGGTTGTGCGGGCTCGTGACGTAGACGATCCGCTCGCCGTCGTAGGCGTCGAGCACCAGGTCGGCCGACTGGGCGAAGTCGTCGGCCCGCTGGAGCCGGTAGGTCGAGGCCTCGCCGTGGTGGTAGCGGGCGCTCATCGAGTAGTAGGCGAAGCCCGGGCGCGGGACGAGCACGCGGTCGCCGGGGTCGAGCATCGCGCGCGAGAGGCAATCGAGGACGCCGTCACCGCCGTTGGCGGGCCAGACCTGGACGGGGTCGACGTCCCAGCGCTCGGCCAGGCGCTCGGTGAGGTCCGTGTGGGCGGCCTTCGGGTAGACGTTGACCCGGTCGGCGTGCTCGCGGATCGCCGCGACGGCCTTCGGGCTCGGCCCGAGGACGTTCTCGTTCGAGGAGAGCTTCACGAGGTCGTCGGGATCGAGCCCGAGCTCCCGCGCGGTCTCCTCGACCCCCCGGCCGGCCCGGTAGACGGCGTGCGAGGAGAGGTCCCGAGGTTCCATGTGGGGGAGAAACGGAGCCCGACTCTTAAGCGTCCCTACACGCGGTCGGTGCGCTCGCCAGCCCGGGCCACGCCCGAGCGGAACTCACCAGTTTGAAGACCAGCACCCGTGAGCAGGCACACATGGACATCGGCACGACGATCAGCGCAGTGATCCACGTCATGTTCGCCGGCGCCTGGACCGGCAGCGTGATCTTCATGACCTACGGCGTGATTCCGGTCGCCCGCGCCGGCAACATCGACACCGACCCGTTCGCAGACATCACCAGCCGGCTGCTGACGCTGTCGCGCGCCAGCGCCGTCCTGATGCTGCTGACCGGCGCCCACCTGGCGTTCACCGCCCTCGGCGGCGTCGAGGCGCTCACCGGCACGACCCCCGGCTACCTGGTGATCGCCATGATCGTCCTGTGGGCGGTACTCGCCGCGCTCGTCGAGATCGGCACCTCTCGCATCAGTGAGGGCCTGCGCGAGCGGAAGGTCCGCACGCCCGCCGAGAAGGGCCGCCCGTTCTTCATCGCCGGCTCCGCCGTCGCCCTGCTCCTGCTGGTCGACGCCGGCGTCCTGCTCGGGCTGTAACTCACAGCCGCTTTTCGAGGTGCTCGGCGCACTGCAGCGCCAGCGCCGCGATCGTCAGCGTCGGGTTCATCGCCCCGCTCGTGACGAAGACGCTGCTACCCGCGATCGAGAGGTTGTCGACGTCGTGGGCGCGCAGCCGCGGGTCGACGACGCTCGCGTCGGGGTCGGTCCCCATCCGCGTCGTCCCCATGTGGTGGAACGCCGGACCGGTGGTCTCGGGTCCGACCGTCCACTCGATCTCGACGCCGAGTTCCTCGAGGATCGCCCGCTGGATCTCGGTGGCGCGCTCGATCGTCCGTCGCGTCCGGTCGTCGAGCGACCAGGCGACCTTCGGCACGGGATTGCCGTGGTCGTCCGTCCGCGAGCGATCCAGCGTGATCCGGTTGTCCGCCCGGGGTAACTGCCCCACGAGCCCGCCCATCGCGAGGTGGGTTCCGTAGGACTCCCGGAGGGAGTCGAGCAGTTCGTCGCCCCACGCGCCCTCGGACAGCGCTTCGGTCGCCGGCGTCGGTCCCGCGTAGTTCAGGAACTCCAGCTTGATCGGCCCGAGGTCGGCGTCGCTGCCCGGAATTCCCCCGGCCGTTCCGCTGGTCGCCTGGCCGGGGTCGTCGTAGAACTGGTGGCACTCGGTGGTGTTGAACCCGACGTGGTGCTGGCGGGTGGGCTCGTCCAGCCGGCCGCCGACGCCCGCGAACAGGTGATCCATGAAGTACCGGCCGACGAGCCCCGAGGAATTGGCCAGCCCGTCGGGGTGCTCGGCAGACTTCGAGAGCAGGAGCAACCGGGGAGTCTCGACGCCGCCGCAGGCGACGACGAACTCGCGGGCGCGCTGGCGGTGCTCGGTGCCGTCGGGCGTGACGTAGACGGCCGCCTCGACCCGTTCGCCGTCGGCCCCGGTCTCGAGGCTCTGGACGGGCGCGCGGTCGATCACGCGGGCGCCGGCGGCCTCGGCGTCCCGGATCGTCGCGTCGGCGCCGTACTTCGCGCCGGAGGGACAGACCGGTTTGCAGGTGCCGTAGCCGACGCACTCGCTCCGGCCGTCGTACCCCTCGGAGTTGCGCGCGTTCGGCACCGAGTGGGTGGTCACGCCCAGGCGCTCGCACGCGGGGGCGAACAGCGAGTCGCTGTAGGAGGGCGCGAACGCCGGCATCGGGTGGGGGCGATCGCGCGGGGGCGCGAACGGGTTGTCGGCCGCGCCCGCCACGCCCAGCGCGCGCTCGGCTTCGGCGTAGTACGGCCGGAGGTCGACGTAGGAGATCGGCCAGTCGTCGGCCACGCCGTCGCGGGTCCGCCGCCGGAAGTCCGCCTCGTGGTTGCGCATGACCATCCCCTGCCAGTGCAGGGTCGAACCGCCGACGCCCTTGACGCGGGCGGCGTTCAGCGGGTAGTCGCGCTCGCCGCCCGTCGCGTAGGCGTCGCGCTCGCCGCCCATGTCCCACACCGACAGCGGCCCGTAGCCCGGTCGCAGCGCGCGCTCCATGCGCTCGACCCGTTCGTCGCGGTCGAACCGCGGACCGGCGTCCACCACGACCACCGCGTATCCGGCCGCGGCCAGCCGGTGAGCGATCAGCGCCCCCGCCGGACCGGCGCCCACGACGCAGACGTCGGCGTCGGCTTCCGGTGTGCGGTCGACGGTGTCCTGGTCCTCGTCTCCGCCTGACCCGCTCACGGCGACCACCAGCGGGCCGCGCCCGCCGGGTCGGCGCTAGACAGCTGTCGCGTCGTCACTGTTGGTCGGGATTAGGGTGGCCTAAAGTAAGGCCTTGCGTTCGCGCGACGGGCGGCGCTCGCGGTCGGAGCGGCGGAGAACGGGCCTGGCGATTCAGGGGATGTGGACGGCGTGTTCGAGCGTGCCGACGCCCTCTATCTCGATGGCGACCTCGTCGCCGTCCTCGAGGGGGCCGACGCCGGCGGGCGTGCCCGTCGAGATGACGTCGCCGGGCTCGAGCGTCATGTAAGCCGTGATCTCCTCGATCAGCTCGGGGATGGAGAAGATTAGCTCCTCGCGGGAGGACTGCTGGCGGACCTCGCCGTTGACGCGGCACTCGATGGTCGCGTCCGCGGCGAGGTGCTCGGGCGTCGCGACGAGCGGGCCGATCGGCGCCGCGTTGTCGAAGGCCTTCCCGCGCACCCAGTTCTGCTCGATGGCCTGGTCGTCGCGGTTCGAGAGGTCGTTGACGCAGGTGTACCCCGAGACGACGTCCATCGCGTTCTTGGCGCTGACGTTTCGGGCGCGCTCGCCGATGACGACACCGATCTCGGCCTCGTAGTCGATGCGTTCCTTGTCTGCCGGCAGCGTCACGCGCTGGCCGTGGCTGGCGACGGTGTTGGGCGGCTTGAGGAAGAGCATCGGGCGGTCGGGGATCTCGGAGCCCGTCTCCTCGGCGTGGTCGGCGTAGTTGAGGCCGACGCAGACGATCTTGGTGGGCTCGCAGGGCGGCAGAATCTCGACCTCGTCGGGGGCGAACTGCTCGTCGCCGAAGGAGATGCGCCCGTACGGGCCGGCGGCGGCGGTCACGACGGGCTCGCCGTCCTCGACCGTCCACCGCCCTCCGCGCACGTTCCCCGCCGAATCGCGAAAGCGGACGCGCTTCATGGCACCACGATTACGGCGCCCAAGGATAAACGTTTAGAACGCCTCACGACTTTCCGGTCGTCCACTGACAGGTGCCACGGCGCGCGTGACCTAAGATTAAGTGAACGACGCGCGAACCTCCCGTTGCCATGGAACTCACCTGGCACGGTCACTCGACGTGGCGCGTGGCGCTGGGAGACACCGATCTGCTGATCGATCCCTTCTTCGACAACCCGTTCACGGACCTCGACCCCGACGCGGTCGAGACGCCCGACTACGTGCTCATGACGCACGGGCACGCCGACCACATCGCCGACGTCGGCGCGTTCGCCGACGCGACGGTCGTGGGCACGCCCGAGCTGACGGCGTACGTCGAAGACGAGATGGGCGTCACCGACACCATCGGGTTCAACTTCGGCGGGACGATCGAACTCGGGGACGCCTTCGTCACGATGCACCGGTCCGACCACACCAACGGCATCATGACCGACTACGAGTACGAGGCCGGCATGCCCGCCGGCTACGTCATCAGCGACACGTTGCCGACGCAGGTCGATGACGCCGAGTCGACGACGTTCTACCACGCCGGCGACACCGGCCTGATGACGGAGATGCGCGACGTGATCGGCCCGTACCTCGAACCCGACGCCGCGGCCGTCCCCTGCGGCGATCACTTCACCATGGGCCCCTGGCAGGCCGCCGTCGCGGTCGACTGGCTCGACGTCGACCACGCCTTCCCCATGCACTACAACACGTTCCCGCCGATCGAGATCGACGTCGAGGACTTCGAGCGCGAGGTCGAGGCGACCGGCAGCGACGCGCAGGTGCACGTCCTCGACGGCGACGAGACGGTCGACCTCGACGAGCTGTAATCGCCAGCCCGCTCTGCTTTTCGGCCGAGGCCTTACCCGTCCGGAAGCGGTACGTGTGCGCGCATGGCCCGCATCGAGACCTACACCGACAACGAGTCCGACTACGAGGCGACCAGCGACGTGGGCGACGCCCAGCTGACCGTCCACGCGACCGGCAAGACCGCACCCTCCCCCAACGAGGTCCTGCTCGCCGACTACGCCTCCTGTTTCAGCTTCGCCGTCCGCGCCGCCGCTCGCGACGGCGACGTCGACGACCTCGGGCGCATGGAGGTCGACGCCCGCGGTCAGCTCGACGCCGACGACGATCTGGAGTCCGTCCGGTTCACCCTCCGCGTCGAGTCGCAGCTGGCCGACACCACCGAGAACCGGCTACTCGAGGACGCCCACGACCTGTGTCACGTCGAGGCCGCGCTCCACGACGGCCTCATTGCGGACGTCGAGGTCGAGACGGACGCCTTCTGAGCGACCACCGACGGTCCTATAAATCCCCGTTCATTTCCGGGACAAGCCTCAGTGTGGATCGCCGCTCACGATGTGATAGTGCGTGAGCCGGGAGGTCCGCTCGCGGCTGCAGGCACCGTACCCGATCGCGCCCGCGGCGTCGGCCGGACAGCACATGGGTGGGGACCCGGGCCACGTGGGGCTGGCCCCGGCCGGTCGCGGCCGCGATCGCGTTCTGGAAACGCTAAAAGGGCAGCCCTGCCTAGGCGGGACCATGAGCGACCACTGGACCGACCTGATCGTCGGCGACCGCATGACCGTCGACCAGGAGTTCGCCGACCAGGTCGAGGCCTCGCAGTTCTCCCGTCAGCAGTGGGGACTCGTCATGACCGCCGTCGACTTCGAGATCGAGAACCCCGCCGAGCCGGAGGCGGCCCGGCTGGTCGCCGTCACCGACGACCTGCCGGCCGTGCTGCCGGAGCTCGACCGCGTCACCGAGGCGACCGGCGGGGTGCCCGGCGCCGGCGCGTCCGACTCCGGCGGCGGCTTCGTCGACGCCGTCAAGGGCGCGCTCGGCATCACCGGCGGGGACGACGGCGGCGACGAGGAGCGCCGCGCGGACGCCGAGCGCCTGACGCAGGCCTACGCCGAGGAGCTCCAGGCCCACCTGGAGTCGGGGGGTCGGTGGGCCGAGGTCTGCGACGCGGCGGCCGATCAGTAGTCCTCGTCGCCCCCGCGGAACAGGTTCAGTTCCTCCGCCTCGTAGATGTCGATCAGCTCGGTGACGATCTCGTCGTACGTCGCTTCGTCGACGCGCAGTTCGTCCAGTCGCTCGACCGTCTCGGCGGCTAGGTCCACCTTCGGCATACGCCCGGAGGATCGGCGCGAACGCAGTTAAATCCGCTGTCGCTCGTGTTCCCACCGGGCTGATCGTACCGCGTGCCCCCTCGAAACCGGCCCGTTCTCACTGTCGGGTGTGTCGATCGTTCGAGACGTGTCCGCGCTTTCACTGCCCTTTAGTTTCGCGGTGCCGTCGGTGTATACAAGCGATCCTGACCGCTCGCGTTCCGGATCGGGTAAGGACTTCCCTGGGCGCGGTCGTGAGGGGCTACGGACCGCTGCCGCCGATTGCCATGGACTCACTACTCACCGTCGTCGGCGACGAGGCACCGGAGCCGGTGGCCGTCGGCCCGCACGGGGCGGGGGACGATCACCCCCCCACGTCGTACCGTCGGACCACGAGCGAGGACATCGTCGAGGCCGTGCGGGCGGACCGGCCCGACTGCGTGGTGCTCGCGGACGATCTCTCGCCCGCGGCCGTCGAGTCCGTGGTCACGCGGGTGCACGAGGCGGCCCCGGGGCTGCCCGTCGTGGCGTTCGCGAGCGAGGACGACGCCGTCGCGACTGCCGCGGCGCGGGCCGGCGCCACCGCCGTCCTCCGCCGACGACTCCGCGAGGTCGCCGACTGCGAACCCGGGGGACTGGTCAGGGTCGTCGACGCCGTCGCGGGCGAGGTCGGAACGGAACCGGTCCCCGACGCCGCGGGCAGCGACGTGCCCGGCGACGGTCGCTTCCTGCCGGCCGACGACGGCGCGCCCGCGTCGCTGGGGGACGCCCTCGACCGCTACGAGACGATCCTGAACGCCGTCGGCGACGGGATCTACCTGCTCGACGCGAACGGTCGCTTCGTCGCGGTCAACGACGCCGTCGAGGAGCGGACGGGCTACGATCGCGACGAGCTGCTCGGCGAACCAGCGTCGAAGCTCGTCGGCGAGGCGTCCGCCGCGGAGGCGGCCGAGGCCATCCGCGACCTACTGCGCGAGGACGAGAGCCGGGTCGTTACGCTGCGCCAGACCGTCGAGACGGCCGACGACGAGCGCTTCCCCTGCGAGAACCGCATGGCCGTCCTCGTCTCGGATGGGCAGTTCCGAGGCAGCGTCGGCGTCGTCAGGGACGTCTCCGAGCGGATCGAGCGCGAGCGCGAGCTGCGCCGGCAGACGGCGCTCGTCGAGGGGATCTTCGACGCGGTCCCGGACCTGCTGTACACGTTCGACGAGCGGGGCCGACTCATCCGCTGGAACGACAGCGCCACCGCGGTGACCGGGTACACGGACGAGGAGCTCGCAGACATGCGGGTCCTGGAGTTCATCCCGCCCGAGGACCGCGAGCGCGTCCTCGGCGCGATCACGCGCGGGGTGACCGACATGAGCGTCAGGCGCGTCGAGTCCGCGATCGTCACGAAGGACGGCGAGCGGATCCCCTACGAGTTCACCGGTGGGCCAGTCGTCGACGACGACGGCGAGCTGATCGGCCTCGCGGGCGTGGGCCGGGACGTCTCCGACCGGCTCGAACGCGAGGCCAAGATCGAGCGCCAGCGCGACGAGCTGGACGCGCTCAACCGGATCAACGCGGTCATCCGGGACATCGACCAGGCGCTGATCGACGCGACAGACCGCGAGGCAGCCGAGCAGGCGGTCTGTGACCGCCTCGCCGACGCGCCGGCCTACCAGTACGCGACGATCGGTGCCTTCGACGGCGACGGGGAGTTCCGGCCGCGGGTGGGCGCCGGCGACGCCCCCGTCGACGTCGGAAACGTGACGACGCTCGACGGCAGCCCCGGCGCAGCGGCCGCCCGCACCGGGTCGGTCAGCGCCGTCCGCCACATCGGCTCGGCGACGTGGTTCGAGGGCGGCGACGACGGCGGCGTCGGCGTCCAGTCGATGGCGGCCGTTCCCATCACCGCCGACGACGGGGACTACGGCCTGCTCGTCGTCTGTTCGGACCGCCCCGACGCCTTCGACGAGCGCGAGCAGGCGGTGCTCGACGAGCTCGGCGAGACGATCGGCCACGCGGTCGCCGCCGTCGAACGCGAGGAGCGCGAGCGGATCCTCACGGCGCTGCAGGACTCGACGCGGGGTCTCATCGGCGCAGACTCGCCGACGGCGGTCAGCGAGCGGGTCGTCGCGGCCGTCGCGGACGCGCTCGCGGACGTCGGCGTCGGCGTCTACCTCTTCGAGGCCGCCTCCGGCCGGCTCGAGGCCGCCGCGGCGACCGAGGACGCACCCGCGCTGGCGGGCGACGACTGGCCGGCGGCGATCGACGACGCCGACTCGACGGTCTGGCGCCACTTCGTCGACGGACAGGCGACCACGTTCGGCGCAGAGCTGGCCGATCCGGTCGTCGACCTGGCGGCCGGCAGCGCCATGGTCGTCCCGCTGGGCGACCACGGGGTGTTCGTCGCGGTCTCGGACGACGCCGACGCCTTCGACGAGGGGCTGCGACGGGTGCTCGACCTGTTCGCCGCCACGACCGAGGCCGCCCTCGACCGCGTCGAGGGCGAGGCGAACCTGCGCGAGCGCGACGCCGCACTGGAGGCGCGCAACCGCCGCCTGCGCCGGCAGGTCCAGCTCAACGAGGTGCTGCGCAACGTCGACGACGCGCTCGTCGCGGCGGCCACCCGCGAGGAGATCGAGTCGTCGGTCCCCGAGCGGCTCGTCTCCGAGGACCTCTTCGCGTTCGCCTGGATCGGGACCGACGACGGGACGGACGTCTCCCCCGCCGCGTGGGCCGGTACGGGTCAGGACTACCTCGACAGCGTCCCGCACGACGCCGAGGGCGAGGCGGCCGAACCTGCGGCCCGGGCGCTGGCCGAGGGCCGCCCGGTCGTCGTCTCGGACGTCGCGGACTCGCTGCACGCCGCGGCCTGGCGCCAGGAGGCCATCATGCGCGGGTTCCGGTCGGTGATCGCCGTCCCGCTGGCCTACGAGAACTACACCTACGGCGTGCTGACGGTTTACGCGAGCGAACCGGGCGCGTTCTCCGACCTCGAGCGACAGGTCTTCCGCGAACTGGGCGTGACGATCGCCAACGCCATCAACGCCGTCGAGACCAAGCAGGCGATCGTCGCCGACGAGGTCGTCCGGCTGAAACTGGAAGTGACCGACGACAGCTGTCCGCTCGTGGGCCTGGCGACGGCGACGAACTGTCGGGTCGAACTGGACGGCGTCACGGCCTGGACGTCCGAGACGCTGCGGGCGTTCGTCACCGTCTCCGAGGCCGATCTGGACGCCGTCGAGCGCTACCTCGCGGACTCGCTGACGATCGAGCGCGCCCACCGGGTCGGGGTGACGGACGGCGGCGCCAGTTACGAGCTGGTGTTCTCCGGGCCGACGGTCCTGGGAACGCTGCTCAAGCACGGCGGCTCTCCACAGCAACTCGTCGTCGCGGACGGTCGGCTCTCGGTCGTCGTCGACGTACCCCGCGACATCCGGGTCCGCAAACTCGTCGAGGCGATGCGGTCGACGTTCCCGTCGACGGAGCTGACCGCCCGCCGCGACGTGACGCGGTCGCTGCAGACCCAGCGGGAGGTCCGCGAGGAGGTACTCGACGCCATGACCGAGCGCCAGCGCGAAGTCCTCACGACGGCGTTCCTCGCCGGGTACTTCGAGTGGCCCCGCGAGAGCAGCGGCCAGGAGGTCGCGGACATGCTCGGGATCTCCCAGCCCGCGGTCAACCGCCACCTCCGATTGAGCCAGGGAGCCGTCCTCGAGTGGCTGCTGGCCACCGAGTCCGACGACGCCGCGTCGCTCCCGGACCCCTGACTGGACGTTACGTGTATAATCCGGCGTCTGACGGCTGTGTTATGCACATTGTGGATACCGAGATGGGGATACCGCTCGTTGTCACTCCCGAGAACACATGAGTGCGAGCGCGAACGAGTCCGGTGACGCGATGCAGCGGCGTCGAGCGGTAAGCGAGGCGATCGTCGAGGCGGTGGCCGCCGTCGAGGGCGGCGACCCCCTCGAGCTGTCCCCGCCGCTGGCCGCGGCCGTCGACGCGGACGCCATCGACGCGCTGTTCGCCTCCGCCGCGGCCGACGCCCGGCTCGCGGTCGACCTCCGCGTCTGGGGCCACGCCGTCCGCGTCGGCGCCGACGGCGGCGTCTACGTCGACGGCGAGCGCGTCACGACCGTTGCCCGCACCGACTGACGACCGACACGACGTCCCCGCGATCCCATGACCACATCAGACACGACCGATACCACCAGCGACGACCGACTGCGCGACACCTTTCGCGAGATCGAAGATGGCGGCGAGACGTGGGCGGAAGTCGCCGATCCGCTCAACGACGACGCCTGGATCAGGTCGACGAGGACCGACGACCTGGCGCCCTGATCGCCGATCTCGGCCCGATACCCGCCGGCGGTCCCACGGCGGCGCCCGACCGTCGGCCGAACCGCGCGCGGCCCCCACTGAGTCTCTCATGTCAACCTGTACGTACTGCGGCCAGCCGATCGAAACGCGCGAGTGGCACCCCGTCACGACCGCGACCGACAGCGACGGCGCGGTGACCTTCTACGCCTTCTGTTCCGCGGACTGCCAGCGCGAGTGGCGAGTCGAGGCCCTCGACCCGTGCTGAACCTTAGAGCCGGTCGAGGACCGCCGCGGTGACCTCGTCGGTCGTCGCGCCGCCGCCCAGATCGGGCGTGCGCGGCCCGTCGTCGAGCACCGACTCGACGGCCGAGCGCACGCGCGAGCCCGCCTCGCCGTGGCCCAGGTGCTCGAGCAGCATCGCCGCGCTCAGGATCATCGCCGAGGGGTTAGCGATTCCCCGGCCGGCGATGTCCGGCGCCGAGCCGTGGACGGGCTCGAACAGGGCGTTGTCCGGTCCGACGTTCGCGCTCGGGAGCAGCCCCAGCCCGCCGACCAGGCCGGCGGCCAGGTCCGAGAGCATGTCACCGGCCAGGTTCGGGCAGATGACGACGCCGTAGTCCTCGGGCGTCATGATCAGGTGCATCGCCAACGCGTCCATCAGCGCGTCGTCGTACTCGTAGCCGCCCTCGTCCGCGACGTCCTCGCAGGCGGCCAGGAACCGGCCGTCGGTCTTGCGCATCACGTTGGCCTTGTGTGCGATGGTCACGTCGTCGTAACCGTTCTCGGCGGCGTACTCGAACCCGAACTCGGCGATGCGCCGGGAGGCGTCCTCGGTGATCAGACGGGTGAGCGTCGTCACGTCGTCGGTGAGGTCGTCCTCGATCCCGGCGTAGACGCCCTCGGTGTTCTCGCGGACGAAGACCAGGTCCGTCTCGGGCTTGACGGCGTCGACGCCGGGGTACGCCCGCGCCGGGCGCACGTTGGCGAACGAGTCGACGGCCTCGCGCAGCGGGAGGATCACGTCCGCCGCGGTCTCGCCTGCGGCGCCGAATAGCGTCGCGTCGGCCTCGGCGGCCAGGTCGTAGGTCTCCTGGGGCAGCGCCTCGCCGCGCTCTTCGAGCACGTGATCGCCCGCCTCGCCATCGACGAACTCGAAGTCGATGTCCAGTGCCTGCAGTACCTCGATGGCCGCGGGGACGACCTCCTGTCCGATGCCGTCGCCGGGAACGACCGCGATGCGCTCTGTCATACCACCTCCGGCGGCCGCGCCGGCGAATAGGGTTACGGTTTCCGGAGGCCGGCGGGTCAGGGCCGGGGCCCTCCCGCAGCGCGGGAATACGAGGCACGCTTTTGGCTTCGTACCGCCTACGTTCCGGCATGATCAGATTGGTATTCGCGGTGATCGGTCTGCTCGAGGCGCTGTTCCCCCGCAAGCTGATCGACTTCTTCGAGCCCGTCGCCTTCGAGAACGCCGACGCTGGCGAGCTCCGGGCGACGACCGTGCCGATCGCGCGCCTGGAGGGTGTCGTCTTCACGATCGCCGCGCTGCGTCGGCGCGGGTCGTCGTCGCTGCTGTGGGGGCTGCTCGGGACCGTCGGTCTCACGGCGGCGCTGGCGCCCGAGCGGTACCTGCAGACGGGCCTCCGAATGGCCTACCGCAACCCCGAGGAGCTGACGGTCCGGTCGTGGGTCGTCCCGCTCACGAAGGCCGTCGGCGCGCTGTACGTGGTGGCTGCGCTCCGCGGGCTGCTCGTGCGGGGCGGCGAGGCAGCAGCCGACGACGCGGACGCAGAAGGAGCGGCGTAGGCTCAGTCAGCCAGGTACGGCAGCGAGTCGGCCGTCTCCTGGATGGCCTGCCGGTTGGACTTCATCAGCGCGGTGGTGTCCCAGATGCCCTCGACGAGGGCCTTGCGCTGGCCCTCGTTGACGGTGACGTCGATGGACTGCTGGTCGTAGCTGACGCGCTCGTCTGCCACGTCGACGTGGATCTCGGCGTCGGGGTTCTCGTCGACGAAGTCCTGCAGCGCCTCGATCGTCTCGGTGTCGGCCGTGACGGTCGGGATGCCCAGCGCCAGGCAGTTGCCGCGGAAGATCTCCGCGAAGGATTCGCCCACGATAGCGTCGATGCCCCAGCGCATCAGCGCCTGGGGCGCGTGCTCGCGGGAGGAGCCGCAGCCGAAGTTCTGGTTGACGACCATGATCGAGGCGTCCTGGAACCGGTCCTCGTTCATGGGGTGGTCCTTCTGATTGTCCTCGTCGTCGAAGCGCTGGTCGAAGAACGCGAACTCGCCCAGCCCGTCGAACGTGACCACCTTCATGAACCGCGCCGGGATGATCTGGTCGGTGTCGATGTCGTTGCCGCGG
>JBDGSW010000090.1:0-18222 GCA_042217345.1 Haloarculaceae archaeon | reverse complement strand
CCAGCATCGACTTGCCCGTCCCGGGCGAGCCGATCATCATCACGTGGCGGCGCTGCTTGGCGGCCTTCTTGACCACGTCGCGAGCGTGGTCCTGGCCGATCACCTGGTCGACCAGACGGTCGGGCACCTCGATGTCGGCCGTAGAGGTGATCTCCAGCCCGCCGAGCAGGTCCTCGGCCGCCTGTTCTTCGTCGACCTCGGCGTCGAACTCGACGTCGCTGCCCAGGTCCTCGATCGTCCCCTCGTTGCTGTCCGGCACCATCCCGTCGTCGACAGCGTCGTCCGACTCGCCGCGGACGGTCCCGCCGCCCTCTTCGGGCGGATCGGTCGGGTCCGACCGCTCCTCGTCGATGGAGTCGCGCACCCCGTCTCTGGGGTCGTCGTCAGTGTCCGTGTCGTTGCTCATAGAACCGTTGCTGTTGTCGAATTGGAGGGGCTGTCGACTGATATACTTTCTCCCCTCGACCGCCGTGATTCGCCCGCGTAATCGCCCGATGGGGCTACAGTCGACCGATCGGGCAGGCCCGGGGCTGACTCGTCGGGTTTATGGAACTCCTCGCCGAGTGGTAGGGTATGACCCGGGGGTTTTACGTGGGCCGCTTCCAGCCGTTCCACGACGGCCACCGCGAGATGACCGAAGGAATCGCCGAGCAGGTCGACGAGGTGGTCGTCGGCATCGGCAGCGCCGACGCCTCCCACACCGTCCGCAACCCGTTCACCGCCGGCGAGCGAATCATGATGATCTCGCGCGCGCTCGAGGACATCGAGTCCCGGACGTACGTCGTCCCGATCGAGGACATCGACCGCAACTCCGTGTGGGTGAGCCACGTCGAGAGCATGTCCCCGGACTTCGACGTCGCCTTCTCGAACAACCCGCTGGTCGTCCAGCTGTTCTCGGAGGCCGGCATCGAGGTCCGCCAGTCGGAGATGTACAACCGTGGCGACCTCAAGGGCTCGAAGATCCGCGAGCGCATGATCGACGGCGACGACTGGGAGCACCTCGTCCCCGACGCCGTCGTCGACGTCATCGAGGAGGTCGACGGGCTCGAGCGCCTGCGCACCATCGCCGACGACGACGGCGCCGAACAGGTCGTCGGCGACTGACCCGTGATCACTCTCGCCTCGGACTTCGGCTCGCCGTACCCCGCGGCCATGAAGGGCGTGCTCCTCCAGCGAACCGACGCCCGCCTGGTCGACGTCGCCCACGACTTCCCCCGCCAGGACGTCCGCGCCGCCGCCTTCTGGCTGCGCGAGGTCCTGCCGTACTTCCCCCCAGCGGTCCACCTCGTCGTCGTCGACCCCGGGGTCGGCACCGACCGCGCCGCCGTCGTCGTCCGCGCCGGCGAGCACGCCCTCGTGGGGCCGGACAACGGCGTGCTCCTGCCCGCGGCCCGCGCGCTCGCCGAGAAGTTCGAGGTCTTCGAGTACGGCTACGAGGACCCCGCCAGTGCCACGTTCCACGGTCGGGACGTGTTCGCGCCCGCGGCCGCGCGCGTCCACGAGGCCGGCGTCGCCGACCTCGAAACCATCGAGGACGTGACGCCCGTCGACGAGTACGTCGACCTCGCGTTCCCGGAGCCAGTCGTCCGCGCGGACGGCGCACGCGGCGAGGTGCTGGTGACCGACGACTTCGGAAACGCGATCACGAACGTTCCGGGGTCGGTCCTCGACGGCCGCGTCGGCGAGTCGGTAACGGTCGACGGCGAGTCCGTCCCGGTCCGGCGGGCCTACGCCGCCGTCGACCCCGGCGAGCGCCTCGTCACCGTGGGCAGCCACGGCAACGTCGAACTCGCGGTCAACCAGGGCCGGGGCGCGGCGGCGTTCGACCTGGCGGTCGGCGACGCCGTGGCGCTGTCGTGGTGATTACTCCCGAGTCTCGATCGCACCCAGGAGGTCCCACAGCGCCTGCCTGGCCATCTTCTCCTTGACGGCGCGGCGCTCGCCCGAAAAGCGGTAGCGCTCGACCGTCGCCCGCGGCGCCGCGGCGGCGCCGCCGTCGTCCCCCGGCCTCGCCGCATCCGCGTCGGTCTCGGCGGCCACGCCGACGAACACCACGCCGACCGGGGTGTCCGAGTCGTCGCCCGCGGGGCCTGCCAGGCCCGTCGTCGACAGCCCCCAGGTCGTGTCGGCGACGCGGCGACAGCCAAGCGCCATCTGGCGCGCGACCGGCGCGGAGGTGGCGCTGTGTTCGGCCAGCACCGCCCGGTCGACGCCGAGTTCGTCGCGCTTTGCGGCCTCGGAGTAGGTGACCAGCCCGCGGTCGAAAAAGTCGCTCGCACCGGGGACGTCGGTCAGCAGCGAGCCGATGCGCCCGCCCGTACAGGACTCGGCGACGGCCACGGTGGCGTCCGTGCGGTCGAGCGCCGCCGCCACCCGCTGTTCGACCGGGGGGTCCGCGGCGAACTGTCGCATGGCCGGTCGGACGCCCCCGAGGGAAATCAACCCCGGGATCGGTTCGGAATCGGGATCCGATCCCGGCCAGTGAGTACGTCTGCGGCTGGCGTTCTGTGGACTTGTCAACGGATGACGGCCCAAAGTTGAACCGTTCGAGCGCCGAAACTCATCACATGGGCGAGTCCAAGCTGGGACTGGGCGGTGCAGCCGCGATCGGCCTGGGCGGGATGATCGGCGGCGGCGTGTTCTCCGTGCTCGGCGTGGTGGTCTCCATCGCCGGGGCCGCCTCGTGGGCGGCGTTCACCGCCGCGAGCCTGATCTCGATGTGCGCTGCGTACTCGTACATCAAACTCAACGAGGCGGGCTCGAACCTCGGGGGCTCGGTCACGCAGCTCGAGGAGTTCGTCGGCAACTCGACGCTGGCGGGGATGATCGGCTGGACGCTGCTGGTCGGCTACGTCGGCGCGATGGCCATGTACGCCTTCGCGTTCGGCAGCTTCGCCGTCCGGCTGCTCCCGGGCTGGCTCGCCGGCAGCCTGCCGATGCGGCCCGTCCTCTCGGTGATCGGCGTCGCGCTGTTCGTCGGTCTCAACGTCGCCGGCGCGCGCGCGACGGGCCGCTCCGAGGAGGCGCTGGTCGCGACGAAGATCTCCATCCTGCTGATCGTCAGCGTCTGGGGACTGTACTACGGCTGGCAGCAGGGCGCGGTCTCGATCGGACTCAGCCGCATGGCCAGCGTGGGCCTGGTTACGGCGACGGCGATCTCGTTCGTCTCCTTCCAGGGCTGGCAGCTGCTCGTCTACGACTACGACAGCATCAAAGATCCGCTGTCGACGATCCCGAAGGCGATCTACCTCTCGATCGTCGGCGCGATCATCGTCGACAGCCTCGTGGCGATCCTCGTCACGAGCCTGGTGAAAACCTCCGTCATCCAGGCCGACCCCGAGATCGCCGTGGCCCACGCCGTCCAGCCGTTCCTCGGGCACATCGGGTTCGTGTTCATCGCGCTGGCCGCGCTGTTCTCGACGGGCAGCGCCATCAACGGGACGCTGTTTTCCGCCGCGCACTTCGCGAAGGGGATGCTCTCTGACGACCTCGTCCCCCAGAAGTTCGGCGACGCCGACGCCTCCGGCGCGCCCGAGCGGACGCTGCTGCTCTTGGGCCTCGTCACCGCCGTCTTCACCGCCTACGGCAGCCTCGAGGGGATCACCTCCTTCGGCTCGCTGGCGTTCATGGTCGTCTTCGGCGTGATGAGCGGCCTGGCGCTCTACAAGCGCGACGAGCTCGACGTCGACGTCAACCCCGTGATCCCCGCGATCGGCCTGCTCGGGACCGCCGCGTTCTTCCCCATCCTGCTGTGGCACCTCTACACCACCGAGTGGGGCGTGTTCCTGACCGTCGTCGCCCTCGCCGTCGCCGTCGTCGGCGTCGAGGTCATCTACTTCGAGCGCGACACCATCGTCCGCGGCGTCGAAGAGGAGATCTGACCGGCGCGGTCGCTCGGTCGATCGAACCGCGAAAGAAAGGTTTAGCTACACGACTGACGTATATCCCCAGACTCCTTACACCCCTTCAAAGTTGTACTATCCATTTGTTTGATATGCTGGGATTGTATACCACTAGTCAATGCCAGAATGTAGTCGCTGCAGTGCATTCACGGATAATGAGGCTTCGGGGAAGCACCATTACTGCGATGATTGCCTCGATCAATTTGCAACGATAGAGAGGTCGGGAGTCATTGTGGAGCAGGAGAGGTCTGGAGGTAAGTATCATATTATTGTTACCGATGGGGAAGCATCTCTTGATGGAGGGGCGGAAAAATCGCAAGTACAAGCTCTGGCTCGTGGTAAATACATCGCTGATGAGTGTGGACTAGACGCGATTTTCAAATATGCAGGGACGGAATCTATTTGGATTCTTGATGAGTTCATCAATGCTCATCCAAGTGTTCGACAAGATGTCCACGAGCGACTCCGACGATTACCTGAGAATACTTCAGATGGATTTCTTGACCGAATAAGGAATATACTCTGAGAGTTTCTCCATACTACGGATCTTCGAGGAGGTGAATTCTAACCGTCGAGATCGGCTACTACGGCAACGGCGTTTGCCTCACCCCACTCAACGAACCGCTCAATGACGTATCGATGGGACCGACGGGTACTGTCGGCTAAGTCGGATTCACGTTCGGCCAAATAAAGGTCGAGAACGGTACTCGGATGGATTCGGTCAAGGTCTGACCGTGGCGATGCAGTGGTCGGATTGTCGGTGTCTGCGTCCATTATTGTCACCGCCATACGGCGGCGACCCGCAGTCACCGATGGCCGAATCCCATCGAGGATTTTCCCGTCGATCGAGTGCCGTTAGTCGGGGTGGAATCACCCGACGTGACGGGGATTCCCTCACTCGGCGGCGATGACGTCGTCGATGCGGACGATCATCGTCGCGGCCTCGGTCGCGCTCTCGACGGCCTCTCGCTTGACCGCCGCGGGGTCGAGAATGCCCGCCTCGACGGGGTCGCCGATGCGACCCGTCTGGCCCTCGGAGATCAGGCCGGCGCGGCCGGAGGACTCGTATTCAGAGCGCAGGTCGACCAGCGCGTCGATGGAGTCCATGCCGGTGTTCTCCGCGAGCGTGCGCGGGAGGACGTCGACGGCGTCGGCGAACGCCTCGACGGCCAGCTGCCGGCGCCCCTCGATGCTGGCGGCCTCGTCGCGGATGTGCGCGGCGACGGCGATCTCCGTGGTACCGGCGCCGGGGACGACGCCGCCCTCGTCGAGCGCGGCGACGACGACGTCGAGCGCGTCGTTCAGGGCGCGCTCGAGCTCGTCGGTGACGTGGTCGGTGCCTCCACGGGCGAACAGCGTGACGGCCTCGGCGGCCGCGCCGCCCTCGATGAACGCCAGCTCGTCGTCGCCGTACTTCTCGACGTGCACCTCGTCGGCCTGCCCGAGGTCCTCGTCGTCAAGGTCCTGGACAGAGCCGGCACGGGACGCGCCGGTGGCGCTGGCGATGGACTTCGCGTCGTCGTCGTCGACGCTCTCGAAGGCGAGGATGCCCTTCTTCGCGAGGAACGCGCCCGCGCGGTCCTCGACGTCACCGGTGACGAACACGACGTCGACGCCCAGGGCTTCGAGGGCGTCGGCGTACTCCCGCAGTTCTTTCTCCTCGGCGTCGAGGGCCTGGTTGAGCTGGTCGACGTCCGTGATGTTGTACTCGGCGTCGATGCTGCTCTCGCGCAGGTCGATGTCGTTGTCGACGACGGCGATGGTGGCGTCCTCGACCGACCGGGGCATGTTCTCGTGGACGGGCTCCTCGTCGACGATGACGCCCTCGACCAGCTCCGTGGCCGAGGAGGAGGCGCCGGTCTGGGTCCGGACGGTGATGTTGTCGCGGACGACGCCCGCGTCGGTGTCGACTTGCTGGACGGCCTCGACGACGGTCTCGGCCAGGCCGTCGGCGGCGACGTCGCCGGTGCCCTTGCCGGTCATCGAGGACTCGGCGACCGAGCGCAGCGTCTCGGTGTCGACCTCCGCGTCGAGCACGACAGCGTCGATGGCGTCCTGGGCGAGCTGGGCGGCCTCGTGGTAGCCCTCGACGATCGTCGTCGGGTGGACGTCGTCGTCGAGCAGGTCCTCGGCCTGGCTGAGCAGCTCACCGGCGAGCACGGAGGCGGTGGTCGTCCCGTCGCCGACCTCGTCCTCCTGGGTCTGGGCGACCTCGACGATCATCTGGGCCGCCGGGTGCTCGATGTCCATCTCGTCGAGGATGGTCGCGCCGTCGTTGGTGATGACGACGTCACCGGCGTCCGAGACGAGCATCTTGTCCATCCCGCGCGGGCCCAGGGTGGTCCGTACCGCCTGCGAGACCGCCTTCCCCGCGGCGATGTTCGAGCTCTGAGCGTCTTTCCCCCGCGTCCGTTCGCTGTCCTCGCTGAGGATGAACATGGGCTGGCCGCCCATCCGTCGCTGTTGAGACATAGTCAGTAGAAAGGTGGTCAGCGGTTCTATATAAATTTTTTCCATTCCCGTCGACCGGGCCGGCGCCTAACCGCTGGAAGCGGGCGGCGAGCGCACCCCGTCCGCGGGGCGCGGGTTCAGGTGTTTACGTCGTCGAGGCGCTCGCTGACGACGATCCGGCCGGTCTCTGTGAGGGCGGTGCCGCCGCCGCTGGTCTCGATCAGGCCGGCCTCCCGAAGCGAGTCGAGGTGGCTGGCCACCGCGTCGCTGTCCTTGTCGAGGATGGTAGACACCTCGATGCCGCCGGCGGTCGTGTAGAGGGCGACCAGGATCTCCTTCTCGCCGGCCGACAGCGAGAGCTCGCCCACGTCGGCCTTCTTCTGGCCGTACTCCAGTTCGACGTAGCGGTGCAACAGCGCGAGTAGGCGCTTGGAGGGAGTGCCGACGTAGACGGTCACTGGCCCTTCCTCGGCGCGGTAGCGGACCAGCAGCGCGCGGAGCGTCCGCTCGCCCAGCTGGCGGCGCCCGGTCTCGACGTGGACCACCTCCGAGAGGTCGATCGCGAACGCGTCGTCGTCGGCGCTGAACCGAAGGCGCTCGGGCTCGATGCGGATCGTCATCGGCCGCGCGGGCTCGTCGAGCACGCGGCCGCCCACGCGCGCGAAGTGGGTCACCATCGCGCGCTTCCCGTCCAGGACGGCCGCGTACAGCGTCTGGGCGGCCTCGCGGGTGTCCTTCGGGTCGGGCTCGACGACCGCGATACGCTGGGTGCCGTCGACCTCGTAGGCCACCGAGAAGGCGTCCTCGAAGCGGTCCTCGACGTGGCTCGGGACGTAGTCGACGGCGACGTCGAAGATCGACGACAGCGCGACGGACGTGACGACGCGTCGCTCGCCCGCCTCGGGCGTCGACTGCGTCGCGGTCAACAGCAACGTCTCCTGGCCGACGAGCACCCGCCCGCGCGTCGGCCCGTCGATTACCCCGCCGGTCGTACTCACCCGCGCGGTGAAGTCCGTCCGCACCGGCTCGGTCAGCCGGGTCTTCGGGTCGAGGGTCGGCGCGGCCGTCTCGGTCTCGGTCTCGCGGTCGCCGGCGTCGTCGCTGCGCTCGTTGCCGGGCACCGCCCGCGGCCCCACCGAGTTGTCGATCTGCGGCCCGCCCCCGTCGCCGGCTTCGCCGCCCTCACCGCCACTGCCCGGGGTCGCCGAGGCGACGCCGCGGTTGTCCTCGTCCAGTTCGGCGTGGAGCTCTGCGGCGTCCTCACCCGCGGGATCGCCTCGCGAGGTGCTCGCGGTCGGCGAGCGGGCGGTCGTCGGCTGCCCGCGGGCCGAGTCGGCGTCCACGTCGAACGGCTCGCCGTCGTACGGCGCGGTGCCGCAGACCACCGGGAAGCCCGACGCGGGATCGTCGACGGCGACGGGCGGCGCCGCCTCGCCGCGGCCGAACTGCTCGTACAGCCGGCGGGTGAGGTGGCGACCCGCCGTCCGCGCGTACTCGGGTGCGGCGTCCCAGCCCGTCACCTGGCGCAGCGTCGCGGGTCCGAATCCGGCGGCGGCCAAAAACTCGACGGCCGTGTGCCGCAGTCCGGGCAACGAGACGGCGTCGGCGTCGACGTCCGGGGCGGCCGCGGCCGCGTCCTGGACGAGTTCCAGCAGGCCGGGCCGCGAGAGCGAGAGCGTCTCCTCGCCGTCGAAGAAGGCCGCGAGCGCGGCGGCGGTCCGCGGCGACCACCCGAAGGCGACGGTCCGCGGCGCGCTCGTCGCCGGGGGCGCCCACTGCTCGTCGGCGACGATGGCGTCGAGCGGCCGGTCGTCGCCGCGGTCCTGGCGCCGACGCGCCGCCACCCAACACTCCCCGCAGGAACACGGTTCGTGCGCCGGCACCGTGATCGTCCCGCGGTCCCAGTCGATCCACGACGCTCGACAGTGTACCAGCTCCTGGGGCGTCAGCGCGAACCGCCCCGCGAGCAACAGGACGTAACACGCCCGGCGGCGACGCTGCTCGTCGTCCAGGGCCAGCCCGCCCTCGTAGAGTCGGCGGAACGCCTCGACCGAGAGCCCGTCACCGCCGTCGCGTCGCGTCGCCATTCTGAAAGCCGATACCTCGTGTCGGATCGAACGCACCTTAACTCCTGTTGGCTAGTTTTCATTCGTAATAATCAAATTCGATCGAGCGGCGGCAACGGTTATATCAGGACCGCACAATGAGGCGGACAGATGCTCGAACTCGAGCACGGGTTCCGCGTGGTGGACGTCCACGTCGGGCTGGAGCCCGACGAGACGCGGCGCCCGGACGGCCGGACGGGCGACCCCGAGACGATCGAACGTGAGATGCACCAGGCTGGGGTCGTTCGCTCGGTCGTCTTCGCCCCCGAACGGTCGGGGAGCTACCTCAAGGCCAACAACGCCGTCGCGCGCATGAGCGTGGGACGGCCGTTCGTCGCCCTCGCGCGCATCAACGGCGCCCGCGATCCCGGCTCGTCGACCGGCGCCCGCCTGCGCAACCTCGCGGCCAACCGCGGCACCGAGCACACCTCGCCCGAGGACGTCGAGCAGTACGCCTACGACGACCGCTTCGTCGGCTTCAAGCTCCACCCGGCCGCCGACGGCCTGCCCGACGCCGCGGTCCTCGAACGGCTCGCGGCCGTCGACCTCCCCGTGCTCGTCCACGGCGGTCGGGACTTCCCCCCGGCGGCCGTCGCCGAACACCTCCTCGAGTACGACTTCCCGGTCGTGATCGAGCACTTCGGCGCCTACCCGCTGGACCGCGAGCTCGTCGGGGCGGCGATCGACCTGCTGGACAGCTACGAGTCCTGTTTTCTCGACACGAGCTTCGTCCGCTTTCGCGACCCGATCGAGCGCGCGGTGATGGAACACCCCGACCGCATCCTCTTCGGCAGCGGCGCGCCCAGCGCCCACCCCGACGTCGCCGTCATGGAGATCCTGACGCTGGACGTCCCCGAGGATTCGATGCGGAAAGTGTTCTCGAACAACCCCTCCCGGGTGTTCCCGCAGCTCGGCCCGTCCAGCGAGTGAGTCAGCGCCAGTCGTAGACCGCGACGGCCCGGTCCGCCCGGTACGAACAGCCCGTCGGGTTGCGTCGCGGCGAGCGGTCCTGCCAGCGCGCGCGGACGCCGTCTTTCAGCCCGCCGCCGACGCCCGCCAGGACGTCCCGCCCGTCGCCGAGCCACGAGGAGGGCCGCGCGGAGCCCCCGGCGACCTCCCTGAGCGCGCCGACGGCGTCGCGGCCGGCCCGCCCGGCGATCCGGGCCAGCACGGACGGGCGCAGCCCGTAGTTTTTGGCCTGGCGGTAGGCCAGCGAGCGGTACTGCTGGCGGCGGTCGGCCTCGGCCCGGCCGCCGTCGGTGCCGAACTCCCGGCGGACGGACATGCCGGGCTCCCAGGCGACGTCGAACTCCAGGTTCGCCAGCCGGTGGGCGGCGTCGCGCGCGCCGCCGGTGAGCAGGTGCTCGTCGAAGCCGTCGAGCGCGTCCAGGGCCTCGCGGGAGAACGCCGCGTTGTCGCCGTTGAAAAACGTGACCGTCCGGCCGTCGACGCTGCGGGCCTCGACCTCCTCGGTCGCGATCCCCGAGCGCAGTTTCCGGTGGGTCGGCCCGGTCACGACGTCGGCGTCCGCGACGGCGTCGGTCAGCGCGTCGAGCCACCCCTCCTCGACGGCGAGCGCGTCGTTGAGCAGCGCGATCACGTCGCCGCGCGCGCGGTCGAGGCCAGCGTTGCGCGCGACCGTCTGGCGTCGGTCGGCGATCTCGACGAGGACGTCGACGTCGGCGCGGTCGCGGACCATCCCCGTGGTCCCGTCGGCGGACGGGCCGTTGACGACGACCACCTCCACCCCGGGCGCGTGCTCGGCGAGCGCGTCCAGACACCGCGCCAGGCGATCGCGACCGTTCAGGGTCGGGACGATCACCGAGAGGTTCATAGCTCTCCGTACACCTCCCAACCCCTAAAAAACTCGCGACGAACCGTGCGAAATATTGTCACAGTTCGCGCTCCGGTGCTCACGGGACGCGCGCGTTCCAGTACGACACCGAGGCCAGCCGCTTGCCCAGCGGCGAGCCGATGAGCGAGCGGTCGACGTCCCGGAAGGCATTGGCCAGCTCGTTGGGCAGCTGGCGGTACAGGCCGTAGGGGAACGCGAAGTCGTGCCGGTCGTCGATCAGGCGCAGGTCGGCGCTCTCCAGCAGCCGCGAGACTTCGATGCGCGAGTACAGCCGCGAGCCCATCGGCAGCGCCCAGTTGTACAGCGAGCGCGTGGTGAAGCGATTGAACGTGTCGAAAAACACCTGCTCGCGGGAGACGCGGCGCATCTCGCTGAGGAACGCCGCCGGCTGGTCGGCCAGGTGGAAAAACCGCATCGCGACGACGGCGTCGAAGCTGTCGTCGGGGAACGGCAGGCGCCCGGCGTCGCCGCGCATGAACTCGAGGTGGTCGTCGACGCCGGCCCGGCGGGCCTTCTCTCTGCCCTGCTGGAGCATCGGCCCGGAGATGTCCAGGCCGACGACGTCGGCGCCGCGTTCGGCCAGCATGACGGTGAACCGGCCGGTCCCGCAGGCGATCTCGAGGACGTCGGCGTCCTCGACGGGGCCGATCGCGTCGAGCACCGCCTGTTTCTCCCGTCGGTCGATGAGGCGCCCGCCCTGGGAGAACCGCTTTTCCTCGTACTCCTGGGCGACATCGTCCTCCTGGTACCACTCCTGCCCCTTCACGCTTTGTCGACACTGCCGCACCGAGGCACTAAAACGATACTGGTGTCAAGTGCACACAAGGACGCAACCAATCGTCACGAACCGCTTTGGGCCTTTCGGTCGAACACCCCACCGTGCCCACCTGCACCCACTGCGGGGCGGACCTCGACGCGGCCGACCTCGTCCGCCACGAGACCGAGCGACTGATCCGCGTCCACTGCCCGGAGTGCGAGACGCCGATGGGGGCCTATCGGCTCCACGGCCAGCAGTTCTGAGCTATCCACCCGTCGAGACCGCCGTCGGCTCGATCCGAACGATCACCCGCGCGCCGTCGTCGTCGTCGAGGTTCGGGTACTCCTCGACGCCCATGTACCGCTGGGCGAGCGCGTTGATGTGCTCGACGGCCCCGTCCTCGACCACGTCGGCGACCTCCCCGCGGACCGCCAGGAACCGGTAGGGGTCGTCGGGATCGGTCATGCTCACCGCCACGGACGGGTTCTTGCGCATGTTCAGCTCCTTGCGCCGGCCGCGAACGGTGTTGACCAGCAGCTGGTCGGCGTCGGAGTCGTAGCCGATCCAAACCGGCGTCGACTGGGGCGTCCCGTCGGGCAGCAGCGTCGAGAGGTGCGCGAACGTCTGCTTTTCGAACAAGTCGCGATAGTCTTCGGGGATCGTCACGGCGCAACCATGGGGCGCCACGTGGTTATCGTTTCCGGCAACTTATGTCACGACGCTTCGTATAAGGACGAATAATATGCACTTAGTTATCAGTATTGTTTTGTCACCCATATAGGCAGGTTTTACCAGGACGGTCGGGAGAGAGGTGAGTATGAGTACGACGTCAGAGGACCGACTCCGACCCGAGGAGCGCGAGGAGAGTCCGCTCGCCGATCCCGAGTTCCGCGAGCGCCTGCGCGAGCTACCCCCGAGCGCGAAGCTCGTCGCCAAGGTGCTGGAGGGCGACGCGCCGCTCTCGCAGGGCCAGCTCGCCGAGGAGTCGCTGCTGCCCGACCGCACCGTCCGCTACGCGCTGAACCGCCTGCAGGAGTCCGACCTGGTGGACTCGCGGTACAGTTTCACCGACGCGCGAAAGCAGGTCTACTTCCTCGCGAACTGATCCGGGGGCCTTTCAGCCGGCGGCACCTGGCACCGCTATGCACCTGAGTCGCGTCCCCGTCGAGACGGCCACGACCGGGCTGGGTGGGCAGACGAACGCCTACCTCCTCGGTCGCGAGCGAGCGCTCCTGGTCGACCCGGCGGCCGAGACCGACGACCTCGACGCCGCGGTGGCCGACGCCGACGTCGTCCACGTGGCCGTGACGCACCACCACCCCGACCACGTCGGCGCGGTCGCCGCCTACGCCGCAGAAACCGACGCGACCGTCTGGGCGCGCGAGGGATTCGCCGACGCGTTCGCGAGCGCCACCGGCGTCGAACCGGATCGGACGTTCTCCGAGGGCACCGCGATCCCCACCGACGAGGGCCCCGTTCGGGTCCTCGAAACGCCCGGACACGCCCGCGAACACGTCGCGTTCGAGACCGACGCGGGGACGCTCGTCGGCGACCTCGCCACCGCGACCGGGAGCGTGGTCGTCGGCGCGCCGGAGGGCGACATGCGCGCGTATCTGACGAGCCTCCGCCGACTGGCTGCCCGCGACGCCGGGCCGCTATTCCCCGGCCACGGCCCCGTCGTCGAGGCTGCCCGCGGGACCATCGAGCGCCTGATCGATCACCGGCGCGACCGCGAACACCGCGTCCGCGCGGCCGTCCGCGGCGGCGCGGCGACGCTGGACGAGGTACTCGACGCCGCCTACGAGAAGGACCTCTCTGGCGTCCGCGCGATGGCCCGAGCTACCGTCCGCGCACACCTCGAGAAACTCGCCGTCGAGGGCGACCTCGCGTGGGACGGCGAGCGCGCGACCCCGCGGTGACGCCCCGGCTCAGATCGTCGGGACGGTGACCTCCGAGAGCACGTCGCGGACGATATCGGACTGGTCGACCTCGTCGACGCGGGCGTCCGGGGTGAGCACGAGCCGGTGGGCCAGCACGGGCGGGGCGACCCACTTGACGTCGTCGGGCGTGACGAACTCGCGGCCCTCGATCACCGCGCGGGCGCGGGCGGCCTCGAACAGCCGCTGGGTGCCCCGCGGGGACACGCCGACCTCGACGCGGCGGTCCTCCCGGGTCGCTCGCGCCACACGCGCCACGTAGTCCAGGAGGTCGTCCTCGACGCGGACGGCCTCGGGCGTCGTCCGGAGCGCGCGCACTTCGTCGGGCGCCACCACGGCGCCGACGCTCGGGCTCTTCTCGTCGCGGTCACGCCGGCGCGCGAGCAGTTCGACCTCGCCGTCCTGGTCGGGGTAGCCGATCTCGGTTTTGACCATGAACCGGTCGACCTGCGCCTCCGGCAGCTCGAAGGTGCCCTCCATCTCGACGGGGTTCTGCGTCGCCATGACGAAGAACGGCTCGGGCAGCTGGTGGGTCTCGCCGTCGACGGTGACCTGGCCCTCCTCCATGGCTTCCAGCAGCGCGCTCTGTGTCTTCGGCGGCGCGCGGTTGATCTCGTCGGCCAGCACCACGTTCGCGAAGATGGGGCCCTCAGCGAACTCGAACTCGCCGTCGCCCTCGTTGTAGATGTTGGTGCCGGTGACGTCGGCGGGGAGGAGGTCGGGGGTGAACTGCACGCGCGAGAACGAGAGCCCGAGGGCGTTCGCGACGCTGCGGGCGGTGAGGGTCTTGCCCGTGCCGGGGACGTCTTCGAGCAGGACGTGGCCGCGGGAAACGATGCCGAGCATGACCGTTTCGAGGAACTGTTCGTCGGCGACGACGGCGGAACCGACTTCGTCGCGGACTGACGCCAGGGCGGAACTCGCTTCGGCGATCTCCATGTCACTAACGACGACAGTCACCCGTTTATTTCGTTCGGCTAGGCCGTGAATTCGTTTCGAACCGAAACCTACAAACGACCAACTGCGGAACGATAGGGTGGAGCCGAGGTAGCCTAGCCCGGCCAAGGCGTCTGCCTCGAGAGCAGATGTCCTCACGGACTCGGGAGTTCAAATCTCCCCCTCGGCGCTTTTCCGCGAACTACGTCGAGAGCGACGGTTCTGTCGCTCGCACAGGTGAGCGGAAACGACTGCGGAGATTTGAACGAGAGGAGACGCAGCGCCGAGCCTCGCGAGGCGACCGTCTCCGCGTTGTTCAAATCTCCCCCTCGGCGCTTTCTGACGACGCACCACCGCGAGCGACGGTTCTGTCGCTCGCTTCTGCGTCGTCTGTGGTGCGTCGGGGAGATTTGAATCAGGGAGTGGAGCGCGACCGGAGGGAGCGATCGTCTCCGCGTCGTTCAAATCGCCCCCTCGGTGCCGACCGGCCACCGCAAGACCCCGACGAGTAGCAGGATGGGATAAACGGCCAGTCATACGAGCCGAAACGACGTAAGGGCAGAGTCCGTAGTGGGCGGACATGGCATCAATGGGAGCGGGCGGCTCGGACGGCCCGCGGGGGCCTGACGGCTGGCCGGTCGTGGGGAACACGTTCCAGTTCGCGCGCGACCCGTTCGAGTTCTTCGACGCGGCGGCGGAGTTCGGGGACGTCGTCCCCTACAGCGTGGCGGGGCGGCAGTTCTACCTGGTGACCCACCCCGACGCGATCGAGCGGGTGCTCTCGACCGAGCACCGCAAGTTCGAGAAGGGGCAGTTCCAGCTCGAACAGCTCGGGCAGGCGCTGGGCCGGGGGCTGCTCACCAGCGAGGGCGAGCGCTGGCGCGAGCAGCGCCAGCGGATCCAGCCGGCGTTCGGCCCGGAGAAGATCGAGGCCTACGCCGGGATCATGACCGAGGTCGCGACGCGTGAGAGCGGGCGCTGGACCGCGGGCGAGCCGGTGGCCATCGACGACGAGATGCGTCGAATGACGGTCCAGATCCTGGCGCGCTCGCTGTTCGGGACCGACATCGGCGAGCACGTCGAGACGATCGCCGGAGGCATGCGCGACCTGGGTGCGCAGGCGGACGCGCCCGCGGTGGCGGCGTTGCTGCCGGAGTGGGTGCCGACGCCCTGGGACCGACGCGCGCGGCGGGGCGTCGAGGCCATCGACGGGGTGATCGAGTCGCTGATCGAAACGCGGCAGGGCGACGCCGCCGACCGTGACGACCTGCTGTCGACGCTGTTGGTTGCCCACCGCGACGGGGAGATCACGCGCCAGACGCTGCGCGACCAGCTGGTGACCTTCCTGCTGGCGGGCCACGAGACGACGTCGCTGGCGCTGACCTACACCTGGTACCTGCTCGCCCAGCACGACGCCCAGCGCGAGTCGCTGCACGCCGAACTCGACGCGGTGCTGGGCGGGGCGACGCCGACGATGGGCGACCTCGAGGAGCTGACCTACACGGGCTGGTGCGTCCGCGAGGCGATGCGGCGGTACCCGCCGGTCCATCGCGTGGTTCGGCAGGCGAGCGAGCCAGTCGAGCTGCGGGGGACGACCGTCGACGCGGGGTCGCTGCTGACGATGCCCCAGTGGGTCGTCCACCGCGACGAGCGCTGGTGGAGCGATCCCGGGGCGTACGAGCCCGAGCGGTGGGCCGACGAGGCGAGCGACGGCCGGCCCGCGTACGCGTACTTCCCGTTCGGCGGCGGGCCGCGGCGCTGCATCGGCATGCGCTTCGCCGAGCTGGAGGCCCAGCTCATCCTGGCGACGATCGCCCAGCGCTTCGAGATCGAGCTGGTCGGCGACGGCGGCTCGCTGGCGCTGGTCTCGGGCGTGACCGCCTCGCCGGCGGAGTCGGTCGAGATGGTGCCGCGGCGACGGTAGCCGCTCAGAACTGTTCGAGGTCGGGGTCGGCGTCGGACTCCAGCTCGTCGGGGCCGTCCCAGACGAAGCCGGTCCGGAACGCCAGGTAGGCGATCGCACAGACGAACAGCATCGGCGGCAGGATCAACAAGCCGAGGGCGGCGTCCAGCCCCCAGTCGACGAGGAACACGACGTCGGCGAGGCCGATGACGAGGAAGGGCACGGTCGCCAGCACCGCCGTACGGCGATCGAGGCCCGAGCCGTCCGACTCGTCAGCGTCGGCGTCCTCGGTGGCGGCTCCCGCGTCACCGTCCGCAGTACCCGCATCGTCCATGACCGGCCTTTGCCGGCCAGGTAGAAAAGCGGCTCGTCCGCGGGGCGGTCCCCCCGTGGGACGGTCCGCCGTACCCGCGGACGCGAGGGGCTCACTCGCCCTGGAACTCGGGCTCGCGGTCCGCCAGCGCCGCCGCGAAGCCCTCCCGGCGGTCGGCGGTGTCCCAGATCTCGTCGGAGTGCTCGTGTTCCATGGCCAGCCCCTCCTCGAGCGTGACGTCGAACGCCGCGTTCAGGCAGGTCTTGGCGCGTGCCATCCCCAGCGGCGCGCGGGTGGCGAGCTCGTCGGCCAGTTCGCGGGCGCGGTCGTCGACTGTTCCGGGGTCGACTACCTCGGTGACGAGGCCGATCCGTTCGGCCTCGGCGGGGTCGAGGAAGTCGCTGCGCATGACTAGGTCCTTCGCGCGGGCGAGGCCGATCAGCCGGGGCAGGCGCTGGGTCGACCCGCCGCTGGGGAAGACCCCGAGCTTCGTCTCGCGCAGGCCGAAGGCGGCCTCGCTGTCGATCACCCGGAAGTCCGCGGGCAGCGTCAGCTCGAAGGCGCCGGCGACCGCCGCGCGCTTGATGCCCGCCACGGTGGGCACGGGCACGGTCTCGATGGCGTCGAACAGGTCCTGGAGGGCCCCGTGGAACTGCTCGTGGGTAGCGCGATCGGTCTCGCGCATCATGTGGAGGTCCATCCCGGCGCAGAACACCGGCCCCTTCCCGAGGAGGGTCATCGCGCGGACGTCGTCGGCCTCGGCGACCGCCTCGACGGCCGCGGTGAGGTCGGCGATGACGTCCCGGTTCATGGCGTTGCGCTTGTCCGGGCGGTTGAGCCACACGTCCGCGCGGTGGCCGTCGCGTTCGAGCAGTGCCGCGCCGCTTCCGATCTCCTGCATGCCACAGCCACGATCGATCCCGGCAAAAGGCTGCTGGGGACGGCGACGCCGCTGGTGGCGCGGCGGTGAAAAAACGGGGCGATCACTCCCGTGGGACGCTGAGGTCGCGGACGTCGGCGCCGCAGTCCGGACAGCGTTCGGGCTGGGTAGCCGCCTCGATGCGTCGGTTGCAGTCGGTGCACTCGTAGACGAACGGCGGTGACCGCTCGTATGGATCCCCGTGTGGCATTGCCCCGCGCGGTGTTCGCTCCCGACCGCCTTCAGTGATCGCCCTCGTGGCGGGAATCCGAGAACTCGCCGGACAGCCCGCGCTGGCGGGCCGCCGACCCCGTCGCCGACGGCGCGGGGCGATCCCCGCCGACGAGGTAGCCGTCGGCGTCGCTCTCGTCGGCGGGCGCGGCGTCCTGGATCCAGACGGGTGCGCCCGGGCTCCGGAGGCCGCGCGCCCACTCCCGCGCGAGCGCCTTGGAGGCAAAGCGGGCGCGGGCGCCACGCTCCTGGACCCACCGGCCGGCGCGGGCGTTGGTGCGCCGCGCCGAGGGCTTGATCGCGACGACGTAGCTGTCGCCCACGACCGGGGGGAGGCGCCGAGCCACCAAAGAAGGGGCGATGCTGGCCGAGGACGGCGCGGTCGGGTATCTTTTCATACCTCCCGGCCGTACGCTCTGGCATGCACGAGGCCACCGTCGAGGGGATCGGCGTCGGGGTGGGCGACGAGGGATCGGGTGCGCCGGTCGTCGTCTTGCGCGCGCGGTCGGAACTGCTGCCCATCTTCGTCAGCCGCGATCAGGCCCAGTCGATGCAACTCGCCATCGAGGGCGAACCCTTCGACCGGCCGCTCACCCACGACCTGTTCGTCGAGATCGTCGCCGAACTCGGCGGGGCGATCGACCGCGTCCGCATCGACGACCTCGCCGACGGCACTTTCTACGCCAAGATCGACCTCGAGCAGTACGACGGCGGCGAGCGCTCCGAGCTGGTCTTCGATGCCCGCCCCAGCGACGGCATCGCCCTGGCCCTGCGCGTGGACTGTCCCGTTCTCGTCTCCGACTCCGTCCTCGACGCCGCCGGGCGCTCGCCCGAGGAGTTCGACGTCGAAGGCGCCGAGTGAACCGCCTCGGGGTCAAGCCCCGAGGCTTCCCGTGGTTTAGTCAGACACTCC
>JBDGSW010000104.1:210-18356 GCA_042217345.1 Haloarculaceae archaeon | reverse complement strand
CGCATCCAGTCGTCGGCGTGTTCCGTCGTCAGTTCCTGGATGTAGCGGCCTTTCCTGTCCCAGATGAACCGGTAGAACAGGTCGAGGCGGTTCATCCTGTTTTTAGCGGTGCTGTGGCTGTAGCCTTCGGCTTTGTCCGGGTTCTTTCCGAGCGCGAGCATCCACTCCGCGAGTTCTCGCCGGTGCTCCCGGTACGTGACCTCCTGCCTCGGGTTTAAGTACTCCTGTGCGTCCTCCGTGACGAGGACGATTCCATCGACTTTGTTCTCATCATCGTGCGTCATTCTCGACACCTCTGTCTAGAAGCTAGAACTAGAGACCAGCAAATTTTAAATATATACTGTAATATGCCTGACTGTTCTCCGTAATCGCATGACTGCGTCGGTCCGGGACATTTCCACCCGGGTACTCGTCCTTGCGTGGTGTACATTCTTTCACCGACGAAGAACCCGGTAACTACCGGACGTAACAGGGAAAGAGAGCCTAGGCCGGGATTTGAACCCGGGCTCTCGTCCTTACCAAGGACGCGCTTTACCGCTAAGCTACCCAGGCACGCGTCGGTGCCGCTGCCGTCGGTCTCGCGGACGGCATCGGATGGTACTGCGCTACCGTATAAGAATGTGATGAAACCCGCTCGCCGTGCGGGGGTGTGACGGGGCGGACTCCGTCACTGGTCGGCGGACGTGCGCGCGCCGCCGGGCGGGACGGTGCCCGACCCGACCAGCCCGGCCAGCCGCTCGCGGACCGCCTCGGACAGCACCGTCTCGGCGGCCGGGAGGTCCCCGTCGAAGTCGGCGAGGTCGGTCGCGAACTCCCGGAGGTGGACCGGGGCGCTGGCGCCGGCCGCGGTCGTCCCGGCGACCGCCGCGAGCTCGAAGACGTCTGCCTCCAGCGAGCGGTCGAGCGCGGGGTCGTCGGTCTCGTGGCGGACGGTCTGGTCGCGGCCGAACGAGCGAACCACGGAGACGGCGGCCTCGGCGGCCTCCGTCCGGGCGAGCAAGTAGAACCCGCGCGCGACGAGGATGTCGGCGACCAGCACGTCAAGGTCCGCCGCCGCCGCGGCCGGGGCTTTCTCGCCGGCGTTGCCCTCGGCCACCGTCTCGGCCGCGGAGCCGGTCTCGAGGTCGGCCGCCGCCGGGGCGTCGGCCGGCGTCGCCCAGGGCTCGGCGTGGGCGATCGAGCGGGTGAGCCGGAGCCCCTCGTAGATGAGCTGGACGCCGGCGGCCCGCTCGGCGACGCCGTCGCGGCCGGCCGCCTCGTCGACCGCCGCGGCGCTTTTGAGCGTCAGCACGCCCGGCGCCATCGACCCCCCATCGAGGCGTTGCTCGATCCGGGCGTACAGCCGTCGCGGATCCACGTCGTCGACTGCCTCCAGCGCCGCTCGCCGGACCGCAGCGGCTTCCTCCATCGGACGAGAGTTACGGTGGGAAAGGCAAAGACCTTTGGAAACGACCGACCACCCTCACCGCAGTGATCTCGACCGACCGCGACGGGGACGTCCTGACCGTCACTCTCGACCGCCCCGAGCGACGCAACGCCCTCACCCCGGCGGGACTGGACGCCCTCGCCGCGGCGGTCGCCGACGCCGACGCGCCCGTCGTTCTGCTCACCGGCACCGGCGAGGCCTTCTCGGCCGGTGCGGACCTGGACGTCGTCGCCGACCTCGACGGCGAGTCGGCGCGGGCGTTCGCCCGACGCGGCCAGCGGACGACGCGAGCGATCGAGACTGCCGACGCCGTCGTCGTCGCGGGGATCGACGGCCCGGCGCGGGGCGGCGGGGTCGAACTCGCGCTGGCCTGCGACCTGCGTGTGGCGACCGAGCGCGCCACCTTCGCGGAGAACGGCGTCGCGCTCGGGCTGTTCGGCGCCTGGGGCGGGACGGCGCGCCTGCCCCGCGTCGTCGGCGAGGGCGAGGCCCTCGACCTGGCGCTGTCCGGTCGCGTCCTCGACGCCGCGGCCGCACTCAGGGTCGGGCTGATCTCCCGGATCGTCGACGACCCACGGGCCGTCGCGGCCGAACTGGCCGAGAACGACCCCGCCGCGCTGGGCGTCGTCAAGGAGCGCGTGCGCGACGACACACCCCTCGCCGACCAGTTCGAACGCGAGGCCGACGCCTTCGCCGCCCTGGTCGAGCGGCGAACCGAGCGGACCGACTGAGCGCGACGAGTCACCGCACCGAAACGTTCAATCCGCTGGGGGTCGCGCTTTCGCTGACAGGAGGGGGAGTCGATGGAGGAGTGTGAGTACTGTGGGGCGTCGATCGCCGACGAACAGGCGTACTACGAGCACCTCGCCGAGGCCCACGACGACGAGCTCAGCCGCCTCGACCGTCGACGCGTCGCCCACTACGTCGGCGAGGACGGCGACGGGCTCCCGACGGGCCCGCTCTTGCTGGGCGGGGCGCTGATCGTCGCCATCGCGGTCCTCGCGTACGTCGTCTTCTTCGCGGGCGGGGCAACGGGTGGGGCGGGCGGTCCGGCAGCCGATCCGGATTCGAGCGCGCCCGCGGTCGCCGACGATGCGCCCCTGGGCGCGACCGCGATGGCCCCGACGGACCTGGGCGCCGTCAACGAGCACGGAACCGTCGCCGTCGTCGTCGACGGGCGGCGAATCGACTTCGGGACGGAGCGCTACCAGTACCGCGCGCGGACGTTCGACTTCGAGAACGGCAACGGCACCGTCTGGCACGTGAACGCTCGCAACGTCACGCTCGCGTACGCGATGTCGACGGTGGGGATCTACCTCAACCGGACGGCCGTCAGCGTCGACGGCACCACGTACAGCGGGACCGACCCTGGAACGAACGTGACGATCCGGGTGAACGGCGACGCGGTCGACCCGGCGACGTACGTGCTGCAGGGCGTTCCCGCCGCGGCGAAGGCGGCGGCGGGCGATCGCGTTCGGATCGCCGTCTCGACCGACGCGAACGGCTGAGCGGGCCGAGTCTCAGGGCAGCGGCTCGGGCCCCGGCGGCGTCGCGCGCTTGTGGGCGCTGCGCTCGTGCAGTTTCCACACGTGTGCCACGACGTCTTCGTCGACGTCGAGCTCGCGCGCCGTGGCCGATTCCGACAGCGGGCCGTCGACGTGCAGCGCCAGAATCGAGTCCAGCGTCTCGTAGGTGACGCCGAGTTCGGCCTCGTCGGTCTGGCCGGACCACAGCCCGGCGGTGGCGGTCTTCTCGGCGAGGTCGTCGGCGACGCCCAGCGCCCGGGCCAGCTGGCGGACCTGGCCCTTGTAGAGGTTCGCGATGGGGTGGCAGTCGACGGCGCCGTCGCCGTACTTGGTGAAGTAGCCGACGAGCGCCTCGCTGCGGTTGCCCGTGCCGAGGACGAGCGCGTCGCGGCGGTTGGCCGCGAAGTAGTTCAGGACCGCGCGCGTGCGGGCCCGGAGGTTCGCGACGGCGGTCTTCAGTGGGTCGGCGTCGGTCGCGTCGTCGGGCGAAACGTCGGGGACCGCCGCGAGGGCGGCGTCGACGATCGGTTCGATAGCGATCACGTCGTACTCGATGCCCAGCTCTTCGGCGACGCGCTCGGCGTCGCTCATGTTCTGGTCGTCGTTGACCTCGCTCGGCATGACGAGCCCGTAGACGTGGTCGGCGCCGAGCGCCTCGACCGCCAGATAGGCCGTCGTCGTGCTGTCGATGCCGCCCGACAACCCGACGACCGCGTCCTCGACGCCCGCTGCGGTGAGCTGGTCCTGGATGAACGAGACGACGTGCTCGCGTCGGGCGGCAAGTTCGGCGTCCGACAGCGAGAGGTCGAGCGGGTCGCCCGCCTGCGCCACGCTCCCGGAGGTCTCCGAGTGAGCCATGGCGCGTCCTTCGAGCGCCGGTCACTAATACGCTCTCGTCGCGACGGACCGGAAAAGAAGCGAGCGCGTGGTGGAGGGCCGAGCGTCCGCGAGTCAGCGAGGGCTCGTCACGTGGCGCCGGACGCGCCGTCCGACTGGTTCTACTCGTCGGCCGCGCCGCCCGACTCGTTGTCGCCCATCGCGGCGCCCGAGGAGGCGTTCTCGCCCGCGGCGCCCGCCGAGACGTTCGTATCGGACGCGTTCGCGCCGGACCCGTTCGTCTCGGTGGCGTTCCCGGCCGAATCGTTCATGCCGGTCGCGTTTCCGGCAGTCGCGTTCCCGGCCGTCGCGTTGGCACCGGTCGCGTTGGCGGGCGCCATCGGTCCCCCGGTGGCGTTCGCGCCCGTCGCGTTGCCGGTGGCGTTCCCGATGGCGAACTGCTCTCGGGAGACGAGCACCTGGAAGGGCTGTTGCTCGGTACCGTTCTGCGGCGAGACGTAGCCGATGGCGTAGCCGGTGTAGGCCATCCCGGGCTCGACGGAGACGTTGACCGTCGCGCCGACCGGGCCGTTGTTGCCCGCGGTCGCGCGCCGGATCTGGAGCGTGTAGTTGCCTGCGGGCACGCTCTCGTAGGCCGTCGCGTTACCGTAGCTGACGTTGTTGAACAGCACGTCGCCGGTCTCTTCGACCGTCACGTCGACGGTCGGCGCGTCCGGCGAGAGGTGCGCCAGCCGCACGAGCGCGTTCCCGGGCTCGGGCGCGTGCGCCTGGTCGAGCAGGATCAGCGGCGTGAACGCGCGCTCGGCGCCGGGCTGGACCGAGCCCGCGGCCGCGACCGTGTAGGTCCCCGCCGGCACCGGGATCGTCTCCTGGAACAGCGTGGTGTTCGTGTCGTTGGCCGCCGTGATCGTCACGTTGTGCTCGCCGGCCGAAATGTTCGTGTAGTTGGTCAGCGTGCCGAACGAGAGGTTCGCCTCCGCCAGCTCGCCGTCGACGTAGACGTCGACCGGCGGGGCGTCGGCCGAGGCGTGCAGCACGCGGACCCGCGCGGTCCCGTTGCTGACGTTGGTGGCGTTGCCCCCGGCGGTGACGTTGCCCGCCGCAACTGCCGAGGCGTCGCCGGCGGTGGCGTTCCCGCCGGTCGCGTTCATGTCAGTCGCGTTCGCCCCCGTGGCGTTCCCGCCGTCCGAGGCGTTCATCCCCGTCCCTGACGGGCCGTACTCGTCGCCGTGATCGCCCGCTTCTGCCGCGCCGTGGTCCGTGGCGGCACCGTGGTCACCGTCCATCCCGGTGTCGTTGCCAGCCGACGGTCCCATCGGTGTCTGCGTCTGTGCCACTGCCGAACCCGAAACCAGGACGCTGCCGACGACGACCGCCGTCAGTACCAGACTGACGAGCCGTCGCGTCGAGGAGCGCCCGTTCGTTGTGCCGGACATGCACCACCAACGTCCAGGGCCGTCGCCTTCGTTATTCGCGGGGTAGCGCCCCTCTCAACCGTTTCGCTGGCCCCAGTGTCCGGAAAGTCCACGTTTCCGGACACGCGCCCCCGCAGCGGCCACTGCCACCAGCCAGCCACCGCGACCGTGAGGCGGCCCGCGACGGCGACAGATCGACGCCGTCAGGGACGCGCGGACGGCGACGGGGTCGGCGGCGACGGACGAGCGGGGGAGATCGACGGCGACGCCGCGGCGTGGGCGGTTTCGGCGAGCTTTACGCCCGGGACGGTCCGTATTTCCGACAGGCCGTGTGGTGTTCGCTCCGCGGGGCTCGAAACCGGCGAACCGTTCCGCGAAACGCTACGTTCAAGTGCGACCCTGGGGTACTGTTCACTCGAAGCGCCGGTGTCTCGCGGAGCGGAGTGACGCGAGGCTCGGGGCACGAGTGAACGCAGTGAACGAAGCGCGCCGGTGGTCTAGTGGTAGGACATGAGCTTCCCAAGCTCATAGCCCGGGTTCAATTCCCGGCCGGCGCATTTCCTGCGAACGCCAGTGAGCAGTGAAATCGCCACGGGAATTGAATTACGCAAATCCGAGCGGTAGCGAGGATTTGCCATCGGGTTCAATTCCCGGCCGGCGCATTTCTGCGGCGAGCGATCCGCGAGCTGGAGGTTCGACCCTCGGGAGTGGCAGCCACGAGCGGGGGTGGCTTCACCGAGAGAGAATCGGGTGCACGATTTATCAGGCGGGGGAGACAAGTCGGGCCAAGGGATCGGTGGGGACATGGACTGGGGAGAGTTCTTCGAGCAGGAGGTGTTCGACGCGTTCTTCGCGTGGATCGTACCCGGGGTGAGCCTGATGCTGCTGGGGCTGGTCGGCGCGGTGGCGTGGTTAGTCGTCGCCGAGCCGACGTACGCGGCGATCGACCTGGCGCTGCCGACGCTGTTCGTCGCGCTCATCCTCTGGCAGGGCCGCAAATTCAACCGGTCGGCGCTGGAACCGGGCCAGCGCCGCACGGTCGCGATCTGGTACGCCATGGGCATCTACACGATGGTCGGGCTTGCCGGTTGGGTGGTGCTGCTGGAGGCGCTCGGGCAGGCGGCGGTCCCGCGCAGCGTCCAGGCGCTGACGCAGGTCGTCGCCGGCGGCCTCTTCGGGCTGCTCGTGGGCGTGGCGCAGGTGCGTTCCGAGCGCAGCGCCGAGACGGCCGCCCAGGCGAAGGTCGAACAGGAGTTCATCGAGCGCCAGCAGGAGACCAACGAGGTGCTCAACCGCATCCTGCGCCACCACCTGCTCAACGGGCTGACGGTCATCCGCGGCCAGACGGAGGTCCTCGAGGAACACGTCGACGGCGACGGCGAGGCCCACGTCGAGACGGTCCTCGAACAGGCCAACGACATGGCGGCGACGATCGAGGAGATCCGCGACATCACGCGGACGCTCACCGAGGAGCCGGAGCTGTCGGCGGTCGATCTGGGGGCCGTCCTCGACGACCAGCTCGCGCGCCTGCGCGAGACCTACCCCGAGGCGACCGTCGAGGTGCGGGGAGCAGACCCCCACGGCTGTCGCGTGGCCGCCAACGACCTGCTCGGGCGGGCGGTGTGGAACGTGCTGGCCAACGCCGTCGAGCACAACACGGCGGCGACCCCGCGGGTGTCCCTGGCCGTCGAGGCGCGCGCGGAGGCGACGGTGCTCACGATCGCCGACAACGGGCCGGGGATCACCGACGAAGTGCGCGAGCGGGCCTTCGAGCCCAGCGAGCGCGGGCTCGAGAGCGACGGCGAGGGCCTGGGGCTGTTCCTGACGCGGTCGGTGATCGAGCAGTACGGCGGCGCGGTCTGGATCGCCGACGAGCCGGCGGCGGCCGACGGAGCGCTGCAGGCGGCGCCCAGCGACGGCGGGAACGTCGTCGGCCTGGAGCTGCCCCGGGCCTGATCACTCCAGGAACTCGGGGAACTCCGTCTGCTCGGGGTCGGGGTCGGGTTTGTCGGTCGCACCGGTGCGCTCGGTGACGGCCGACGGCAGGTCGGTGGCGCGCTCGGCGGGGCCGTCCTCGCGCTCGGGCGGCTCGGCGTCCGCGAGCTCTTCGTTGATGACGAACTCCCAGACGTCGCGGTCGTCGGCGTCGCTGTCGGTCGCGCGCTTGCGCTTTCGGGCCTTGCGTTTGCCCTCCTCGTAGGCGAGTTCGACGATGCTCGAATCGTAGTTCGAGCCCATCTCGGCCTGGATCGCCTCGAACTCCTCGGGATTGTGCTCGCCCAGCGAGGCCGCGACTCCGAGCGCGAACGCGCGCTCGGTGGCCTCGTCGCGGTCGAGGGCGTCCCAGTCCGTCTCGAAGCGGTCGGCGTAGAGGCTCATCGTTGGATCTTCTTCTCGGGAAAGACGCGCAGGCCCTGGGCGGAGAAGCCGATCTCGTGGATGTCGCAGTCGATGGCGGTGCCGCGCATCTTGATGATCTGGACGCCGCGGGTCATCCCGCCGGCCTCCATGTAGTTGTGGAAGAAGATGACGCCGTGGGCCAGGTAGTGCTCGTCCGAATAGGAGGTGGGGTCGGTCATCTCCGAGATCAGCAGGATGGTGGCGTCGGTCTGTTTCAGCGCGGAGAGAAAGCCCGTGATCTCGTCGGACATGTCGGCGAAGAAGTGCTGCAGCAGCATCGTCGAGTCGATGATCGCCCGGTCGATGTCGTTGGAGTCGATGAAGGCCTTCAGGCGGTTGGTGAGCCCGCCGTCGGTCCCGAACTGCGTGATGGTGCGCTTGCCGGCCTCGGTGACGAGGTTGAGGAACTGCACGCGGTCGCTGCGCATCACCTTGTCGAAGCCGAACTCGAAGTTCGACATGTCGTTGATCAGCTCGCCTTTCGACTCGTGCATCGTCACGTACAGGCAGTTGTCCCCCTCGCGCGCCCCCTGGGTGATGAACATCGACGAGAACGTCGTCTTCCCGCTGCCCGGCGGGCCGCTGACGACGTACAACCGGTTGGCCGGCAGGCCGCCCTCGACGAGGTCGTCGAACCCCGGGACGCCACTCGATACGCGCATGTCACAAACCCTGCCAGCTCCGAGCATAGGTGTTCCTTCCCCGTTCTCAACGCTGAGAACAGTATCGGCCGGGAACGGGGGCGTCCTCGCCGGCGCGGGACCCCCTCACGACCGGAAGCAGGCGTCGTAGTCGCCGCTCTCGCGCAGGGCGAGCAGGCGCTCGGTGGCGTCGGCGGAAAACCGGAGGGGGCGGCGCCACCACGGGCCCTTCCCGGAGTCCGCAGACAGGTCGGTGACGAGGCGGTTGGGGTCGCTGCCCGCCTCGCGGGCGCTCAGCGGAACCGCGACGTCGTACAGCGCTGAGGCGTCGCGGTCGCCCAGCAGGAACACGCGAGCGTCGGTAGTCTCGCGTTTGACGTGGGCGTTGTTGGCGAACGGGGCGCGCTCGTCGGCCGAGAGGGCGGCGTACTCCGCGCCGGTGAGGGCGTCGCGCGCGAGCCGGAAGTGCCCGATCAGGAAGGCGCCCCACCCGGGGGCGGCCCAGGACGGCCGGTCCTCGGCCGTGGAGAGCGTGGCGTAGAAGAAGACGTACTCACCCGCGCGCAGCTCCGACAGCGGCGCGGCCTTGACGCCGTGTTCGTCGCCGTAGGTGTAGCGCTCGCAGTGGGGGTACTCGGAGAACTCGGGATCGAGGTGGACCGGGGTGTCGCGGTATTCGGCGGGGACGTCGGTGTCGAGGTCGAGGTCGGCGTAGGTGGGGACGGGCGCGCTCGTCGGTTCGGACTCGGGGATGGGGACGTACTCGAAGCTGCCGTCGGGGGCGAGCGGGCCGCGCACGCCGGGCTCGTTGGTGTTGGCGGCGACGTTGACCGCGACGCTGTGCATGCCCGCCGTCGGGCATCGGTGGGGAAAAGCCCCGCGCTAGCGCAGCGGCGACGCGCACTCCCGGCAGTACCGGAAGCTGGCGTCGGGTTCGTTGGTCGCGCCACAGTGCGGGCAGTAGCGGCCGTCGCCGGTCGCCTCCCTCCCGCGCGGCGCGTCCCGTTCCAGTCCGTCGACGGCTGGCGAGTACCGCTCGCCCGGCCCGTGCGGGGGCCCTTCGACCGACGCGTCGCTGTCCCGGAAGTACCGGTACACCAGCAGCTGGAGCAGGCTGAACCCGACGACGTACGCCACGATCCAGGTCCAGACCTCCATACCGTGGTATGTGTTCCCACAGTACTTGGGTGTTCCGTCGACTCCGGCGGCGGCCATCGACCACCCGACGCCGGCGGGATCGCGGACGATCGACTGCGGCGAACGGCGGGCAGTCGCGCGCCTCAGGCGTCCGGTGGGGCGCGGTCGCGCTGGAACTCGTCGAAGACCTCCAGGTCGTCCGGGACGTCGTAGTCGACGCGGCGCTGCTCGCGGCGGTCGACGTTGGCGTCCTCGAGGGGCTCGGCGACGGACTCCCAGCCGTCCTTGACGGCGATGGACTTCGCGGGCGTCCCGGCGGCGATGTGGTGGGCGGGGACGTCGCTGCCGGCGATGGACTTGGCCGCGAGAATGGAGTTCTCGCCGAGACGGACGCCCGCCCGAACCATCGAGTCGTAGGTGACGCGGACGTCGTCCTCGATGATCGTGTGGAAGTTCTCGACGGCAGTCTGGTCGTTGACGTCGTGGTCGTGGCTGTAGACGTGGGCGTTGTCGGAGATGGAGACCCGGTCGCCGATCGTGAGCTTCCCGCGGTCGTCGAGGTGGACGTCGTCGTGGACGACGACGTTGTCGCCGATCTCGATGTTGTGGCCGTACGTGAACGTGATGCCCTTGAACAGCCGGAGGCCGTCGCCGGCCTCGGCGAAGAGGTGATCGGCGAGCATCTGGCGAAAGCGCAGCGCGAAGGCGATGTTGTCGGCCATCGGCGTGGCGTCGAACTGCCGCCAGAGCCACTGGAGGTACTTCGAGCGCTCGAACTGTTCCTCCATGGTCTCGACCTCGGCGTAGTACTCGCTCTCGAGGGTGGCGTTGCACGGGTCGTACCCCTGGAGGCGGACCCGCTCGGCGGGCGAGATGTCCCCGCCGGACTGCCAGCGCTCGTAGGCCTCGCGGTCGCCGTGCAGGTCGATCAGCACGTCCTCGACGACGTCGCAGATGCTCTCCTCGCCGCGGAGGCGCTGGTCCACCTCGTCGATGAACGCCCGCAACCCCTCCTCTGCCAGCGGCGGCAGCGAGACGTGGCGCTTGGTCATACCCACCCATGGCAGGGCGCCTCCATATTGGTTTTCGTTACGGCCGCCGACCCCCGGATGGAATCGGACGGCGTCGCCGACTCCGCGCGCCGACAGGTCGGTCGGCCGACGTGTGCGACCCGGGTTTCAACCGGCTGGACGTGGAGAGGGGCCACATGGACGGAGATACCGGGACGGACGGCAGCGCCCACGAGCGCTCGCGGGCCGGCGGCGTGGGGCGGCTGTTCTGGAACCCATCGGAGCGGCGCCTCCGCACGCCGTGGCGCCTCGGGCTGGGCGCGGTGGCGTTCGCCGCCCTCGTCTGGCTCGTGAACCGCGGCACGTCGGCGGTCACGCCCGCCGTCGCACCCGCCGGTCCCGCCGCCGGCGCCGTCGCCGGGGTTGTCCTCTACCTGGCGTTCACCGCCGTGCTGTTCGGCGGGCTCGTCGCGATCAGTTACGTCCTCGACCGGCGCACGACCGCGGATCTGGGCCTGAGCCTGGACGGTCGGTGGTGGCGCGACGCCGGCGTCGGCGCCGCCGTGGGCGCGGCGCTGGCGGCGGCGGTCGTCGGCGTCGAACTGGCCAGCGGCCTGGCCGCCGTCTCGGACGTCGCGCAGGTGCGCCCGTTCGGCGTGCCGCCGTTCCCGCCGGGCTTTCCCGTCCCCGCGGCGCTCGCGCTGGCCGCGCTCGTTCTTGTCGCCGTCTCGGCCTTCGAGGAGCTGGCCGTCCGCGGCTACCTGCTGACGAACCTCGCGGAGGGACTCAACGGCGTCGGCAGCCTCGGCGCCCGAGGCGCGGTCGCGGTCGCCACGCTCGCGACCGCAGCGCTGTTCGGCCTGCTGCACGCCGCCTCGCCCGGGGCGACGCCCCTGTCCGTGCTCAACGTCTCGCTGTTCGGCGTCCTGCTCGGGCTGGGCTACGCGCTGACCGACCGCCTGGGCGTCTCGATCGGGCTGCACCTCGCCTGGAACGCGTTCGTCGGCGGCGTCTTCGGGCTGCCGGTCAGTGGCGTCACGGTCGGGGTCACCGTCCTCGCGGTCGAGCAGCGCGGCCCCGCGCTGGTGACTGGCGGCGACTTCGGCCCCGAGGGCGGGCTGGTCGCGCTCCCGGCGGTCGCACTCGGGCTGGGTCTGCTGTGGGCGTGGGCCCGGTACAGCGACGCCGGCGGCCTCAGGCCCGCAGTCGCGGTCCCGACGCTGCGAAGCGGCGACGGCGACTGAACCGACCACTGACGCCGGTAACGGGGACTTACCGACGGACCGGCCGGTAACCCCAAGCCTAAAGTCACTCGACTGCCGTGTCCAGCTAACGATCGGTCCCACTGGGCATGTTCGAGACAGACTCCCCCGAGGCGGCGCGTCGCGTCGCGAATCGACGGTTCAGGATCGGAAAGCACCTACTGCTGGTCGGGCTCGCCCTCTTCGGCGCCGGCGTCGGCTACTGGCTGACCGCCGTCCCTCAGCCGGTCCGCCTCGAGGTGACGCGGATGGCCAACCCCCTGGCGGCGATGCTCACCGCGCCCTCGCTCGGCGTCGGCATCCTGGGCCTGTCGGTGACGATGGTCGGCTGGTTCCTGTTCGCGACCGCGCCGCGGCTGCACGCCGTCGAGCGCTCGCTGCTCGAGGACCGCGAGAAGTTCAGCTGACCGCCCGTTTTCAGAGGAATTCCCTGACGTCGGAGTACCACATGTCGTGGTAATCCACGACGCCGATCGCGCTGGCGATCTTGGCGGCGATCACGTGCCAGCACAGCTGCGTCGGGTCGTCGGGATCGAGGTTGTACTCCGAGTCCGCGCAGGTGCAGCCGTCGCCCTCGACGACGTACTCGTCGCGGTGGCCGACGACGACCACGAAGTCCCGGTACTTCTTGACCCGACCCTCCGCGACGGCGTCGATGGCCTGGCGGCCCCGCTCGCCGTGTAGCGAGACGATGCGGTCGACTGCTTCGGGGGTGAGCTCGCCCGCCGCGTCCAGGGTGGCGACCCAGTCGTCGACCGCTGTCACGAACCCGACGTTTCCCCGGGAGTGACAAAACAACTTCGTTGCTCCAGCGGACGCCGGCGGTGGTCTGCAGGCCGTCTGGCGCGTCTGTCTCACTCGGACTCGGCACCGGCGCGCCGGCGGGCGAACCGCTCGTACTCGGCGACCAGGACGCGTCGCTCCAGCAGCGCGACGCCCGCGACGATGACGAAAAAGCCCGCGACCGTCGCGAGCGTAACCGGCTCGTCGAGCAGCACCCACCCGGTGATCGCCGCGACCACCGGCGCGACGTACGCCACGAGGTTCGTCCGCACCGGACCGATGCGCGGGATCAACGCGAAGTACGCCGGGTAGGCGACCGCCGTCGAGGCCAGGCCCACGACGAGCACGGCGGCGATCACCGTCGGCGTCAGCACGGTCCCCGCGAGCGACTCGCCCAGGCCCACACTCAGCAGGTGCAACAGGGCTGCGCCGCCGACCATCGCCCACGCCGTCAGCGGGATCGACTCCATGTCGGCGTCGAAGCGCTCGATCGAGACGCTGCCGAGCGCGAAGGCGGCCGCCGCCCCCAGCACCATGAGCTCGCCGATCGTCGAACCCGACGTGAACGTGGCCGGGGAGGGCTGGACGATGATCACCACGCCGACCAGCCCGAGCAGGATGCCGACGGCGCCGCGGACGTCCAGGCGCTCGCCGAGCAACAGGAAGGCGAACACGGGCGCCAGGATCGGGTTGAGGCCGTACATCACGGCCGCGACCGCGGGCGTGGTCGTCTGCTGGCCGACAAAGAGCAAGGCGTTGTTCGCCGCGATGATCGTCACCGCGCTGACGGCGACGCTGGCGAAGTCGGCCCGGGTCCGGGGCAGCCAGGTCCGAGAGCGCCAGGCCGCGTAGCCAAGCAGCAGCGGCGCGGCTATGTCGAACCGCAGCGCGCCGAAAAAGACCGGCGGGAGCGCGGTCTGGCCGGCCTTGATCCCGACGAAGACGCTGCCGAACAGCACCGAGACCAGGACGAACAGCCCGAGGTTCCGGAAGCGAGCGGGGAGCACAGCGAGTCCACCCGCTCCAGGCGGATGTACGCGTTGATCCGCGCCGGCGCGGTCCGCATGGCTTTTCCCGGTGCTCTCCCGAGGGCGGGTATGCTGGTCGAGGAGGGCGGCGTCACCGTCGAGGTCCCCGCGGAAGCGACCGACGGCAAGGGCGAGGGCGTCTTCTACAACCCGGACATGGAGCTCAACCGCGACCTCACGGTGGCCGCGCTGGGGGCCTACCGCGAACGGGCCGACGGGACGGTCGCGTCGTACCTCGACGCGACGACCGCCTCCGGGGTTCGCGGCGTCCGCGCCGCGGCCGCCGGCTGGGACGCCACGCTGGCCGACGTCGACCCCGACGCCGTCGAGCTGGCCCGGGAGAACCTCGCGCGCAACGACCTCGACGGCGCGGTCGTCCACCGCGACGCCAACGCCCTCATGCACGAGCGCCGCTTCGACGTGGTCGACGTCGACCCCTTCGGCACGCCGATCCCCTTCGCCGACGCCGCCAGCCGGAGCGCGCGCCGCCTGCTCTGCGTCACGGCCACCGACACCGCGCCGTTGTGCGGCGCCCACTTCATGAGCGGCGTCCGCAAGTACGGCGCAGTCCCGCGCAACACCGAGTACCACGCCGAGATGGGCCTGCGCGTCCTGCTGTCGGCGCTCATGCGGACCGCCGCCCGCTACGACGTCGCCGCCCGCCCGATCTTCAGCCACGTCACCGACCACTACGCCCGGACCTACCTCGAACTCGCCGAGGGCGCCAGACGCGCCAACGAACTGCTCGAGGAACTCGGGTACGTCGACCACTGCCAGCACTGCCTCTTCCGGCGCGTCGAGCGCGGTCTCCTGGCGGACCCGCTCGAGGAGTGCCCCCACTGCGGCGAGCACCTCCAGACGGCGGGGCCGCTCTGGATCGGTCCGGCCCACGAGCCCGCGTTCGTCGCTCGCGTGCACGAACACCTCACCGACGAGATGGGCACGGCCGATCGGGCCGAGCGGCTGCTGGAGACCGTCGAGGACGAACTCCCGCGGCCGACTCACTACGACCAGCACCGGCTGTACAAGCGCTGGGGCGAGTCGGCCGTCGGGATGGACGAGTTCCTGGGGGCGCTGCGGGCGGCCGGGTACGAGGCATCGCGTACCCACTACGGGGGGACGACGTTCAAGACGGACGCGGACGTGACCGAGATCGCGGCGGCCGTCCGCGACTAGGAGGAGCGCTCTTCCTGGATCTCGCGGCCGATCTGGACGGCGCCGGCGACGACGTAGTGGACGATCCGGTAGACGGGCCGCAGGAACAGGTTGAGCACGCCCAGCAGGCCGACGACGCCGCCGATGGCCTGGTACTCGCCGGGGGTGGCGCCCGCCAGCAGGGCGTAGGCGGTCGCGACGGCGGCGATCGCAGGGCCGAGCCACAGCCCCGAGAGGTACAGCCCGTAGTCGTCGCTCGCCTGCCAGGCGTAGTACAGCGCGGCGGCCAGCGCCGCGAACGCCAGCAGGAGGACGAGCGAGGGGCCGACGCCCACGAACTCGAAGGGGACGATCAACAGCCCGGCGATGACGAACACGGCCGAGATCCGCAACAGCCCCCGCTCGTATTTCTCGTCCATAGCTGCTGGTGGCAGCGCGTCCCTTATGTCCTTTCGGTGTGCGACGGTCGCCCGACGACCCACCGCGGTCGAGTCACCCCCGCCCGGCCGCAACGCCGCTCCCGCCAGCACCGGCGTCGTCGGTACCCCCGGGGCTATTTGTGCGCCAGCGACGAACGCCTGACGTGTCACGGAACGTCGAGTTCACCGGTTCCCTGCGGTCGCTGCTGGCGGCGGCCCGCTCGGAACAGCTCACTTTCCTGGCCGCGGGGCTGGCCTACTACGCGTTCGTCTCGGTCCTGCCGCTGTCGGTGTTAGCGCTCGTGGTCGCCACCGCCGTCGGCGGCGAGACGCTGGCTACCGAGGTCGTCGGCCGCTTCGGGGCCGTGCTCACCCCGACCGGCCAGGACCTGCTCGCGGGGGCGCTCACCGACGCCTCCGGCCGCGGCGGCGTGACGATCGCCGGCCTCCTGCTGACGGTCTGGGGGGCGCTGAAGGTGTTCCGCGGGCTCGACGTCGCGTTCTCGCAGCTGTACGGGACCGTCGCCGCCGAGTCCTTCCTCGATCGGATGGTCGACGCGGGGGTCGCGCTACTGGCCGTCGGGGCGGGCGTGGCCGCCGTGGTGGTCGTCAGTGCGGCCCTGAGCCTGGTGGGCGCGCCCGGGCTCGACCTGTTCGCGACGCCCGCGCTGGCGGCGGCGCTGACGGTGACGTTCCTGCCGCTGTACGTCCTGCTGCCGGACGCGCCGGTCACCGTCCGCGATGCGCTGCCGGGGGCGGCGCTGGCCGGCGGCGGGTGGGCGGTGCTGGGCGCCGCCTTCCGGGTCTACGCCGCCGCAGCGGGCGGGTTCGCCCTCTACGGCGTCGTCGGCGGCGTCCTCCTGCTGGTGACGTGGTTCTACCTCGGGGGGCTGGTCGTGTTGCTGGGCGGGGTCGTCAACGCCGTGCTCGCCGAGCGGGCGACGCTCGGGGAACTCAACCGGCAACTACAACAGGACTCGCGTGGAGTTTCCGGACAACGAGCGAGTATGACCGACGACCAAGGGGGTTCGCCGGCCACGCCCGGCGGTGGCGAAGGCGTCGACGCCGCAGCGATCGCGGAGCTGCGAGAGGACCTCGAGGACTTCGAGGCGCAGGTCGAAGAGCGCACCGTCCACCGCGAGGAGATCGAGCGCGAACTGAAACGCTACGTCAGACGCCGCGCGCGACGCAATCACGCCCGCGGCTGGGGGCCGTACCTCGTCTTGCTGTACGGGACGGCCATGACTCTCGGGGCGTTCTACTTCCTCGACGGCGGGTGGGCAATCCTCGCGATGCTGGTGATCTGGCTGTCGACGCTGGGGCTGTACACGCTGATGGTCCTGGTCGGCGTCACCGTCTCGGCCGTCGGCCTCCCCGGCCGGCTGTTCGACGCCGTCTCCGACCTCCGGGGATGAACGCCGTCGGCGCCGGCGCCTGCCCCCTCGCCGCGAGCGCGGGACCGCTGGCGCCGGCGTTCGTCCTCCTCACCCAGTTGGGCGACCTCTGGCTGTACGTCCTCGTCCTCGCGCTGGCGTACTGGCTGGGCGAGCGCACGCCCGTCGTCGGCGACCGACTGGACCGCGAGGGCGCTGCCACCGTCATCGCGCTCGGGTTCGGCGCCGTCGCGCTGACCAGCGGCCTCAAGCAGCTGTTCGCCGTCCCGCGCCCACCTGGGGCAACTACGGCCGTCGCGCCCGCCGTCCTCCCCGCCGCACTCGACCCGCTGTACGTGTGGGCGGCCACCGCGAGCGGCTACAGCCTCCCGAGCGGCCACGCCCTCGGGACGACCGTGGTCTGGGGCGGGCTCGCGTGGACGCTGCCCGGACCGGGCCGGCGCCGGCGCCTCGCGCTGGCCGGCGCCGTCGTCGCGCTCGTGAGCTACTCGCGCGTCGCGCTGGGCGTCCACCGGCCGATCGACGTCCTCGTCGGGATCGGCGTCGGCGCGGCCTACCTGGCGGCGGTGCTTTCGGTCGCCGACGGCCCGGACCGCGCGTTCGCCGCCGGCGCCGTCGTCGGCCTCGCCGCGCTGCTGGCGGCGGGCCCGAGCCCGACCGTGGTCGCGGCCGCCGGCGTCGCGATCGGCGGCTGGGCGGTCTGGCGACTGGTCGACGACGTCGTGGCCCCCCAGCCCGCGACGCGCGCGAGCGCGCTGGTGACCGCGGCCGTCGGCCTGCCGGTGCTCGGTGCGGGCCTGGTCGCGACCCAGACGCTCGCGCTCGGGCTACCGGGGCGGTTTCTCGCGAGCGTGGCGCTGGTCGCGGTGCTGCTGGGACTGCCGGCGGTGACGGATCGACTGCGAAAAGCGAGCTGAAAGAACCCGGGGTCGTTAGAACGTCTCGAGGTACCGATCTTTCTCCCACTCGGAGACCTCGACGAGGTACTCCTGGAACTCCTCGCGCTTTGCCTCGACGAACTTCGGCCCGATGTGCTCGCCCAGCGCCTCGTAGACGGTCTCGTCGGCCTCGAGGGCGTCGACGGCCTCGCCGAGGTTCGTCGGCAGCGTCTCGATGCCGTACTCCTCGCGCTTCTGTTCGTCGAACTCGTAGATGTTCTCCCGGACGGGATCGGGGCAGTCCAGGCCGCGCTCGATGCCGTCCAGGCCGGCGTGGATGAGGACCGCCAGCGCGAGGTAGGGGTTGCACGACGGGTCGGGGAACCGCGCCTCGATGCGGGAGGCCGCGGGGATGCGCGCGGCGGGCTTGCGGATCAGCGCCGAGCGGTTGCGGTCCGACCAGGCGACGTAGACGGGTGCCTCGTACCCGGGCACCAGGCGCTTGTAGGAGTTGACCGTCGGGTTGGTAACGGCCGCCAGCGCGGGCGCGTGCTCGAGGATACCCGCGGTGAACTGTTTCGCTTCCTCGCTGAGGTCGAACTCGTCGTCGGCGTCGTGGAAGGCGTTCTCGCCGTCCTCGGTGAACAGCGAGATGTGGGTGTGCATGCCCGAGCCGTTGATGCGGGCGATGGGCTTGGGCATGAACGTCGCGTGGAGGTCGTGCTCGGCGGCGATCGCCCGGACGACCGTCCGGAAGGTCGCGACGTTGTCCGCGGTCGCCAGCGCGTCGTCGTACTCGAAGTTGATCTCGTGTTGGCCCTCGGCGACCTCGTGG
>JBDGSW010000104.1:0-200 GCA_042217345.1 Haloarculaceae archaeon | reverse complement strand
GTCGTGGAACGCGTTCTCGCCGTCCTCGGTGAACAGCGACATGTGGGTGTGCATGCCCGACCCGTTGATTTTCGGGATCGGCTTGGGCATGAAGGTGGCGTGCAGGTCGTGTTCGGCCGCGATGGCGCGCACGACCGATCGGAACGTGGCGACGTTGTCGGCCGTCGACAGGGCGTCGTCGTAGGTGAAGTTGATCTCGT
>JBDGSW010000188.1:0-18488 GCA_042217345.1 Haloarculaceae archaeon | reverse complement strand
GCGGGGACCAATTCAGGGCGGCAAGCGATCACGCGGGTCTTTTCACCCCGCGTGACTCGCTTTCCATTCGACGACGCTACACCGCGAGCATCGGCTCCGTTCCTAACTACCGATAGTATCCTCACGGAAACGGCGACGTCGAGCGAAATCCGTGGAGGGGTGCCTCTCGGACGGACAGCGAGCCGTCGCTGGCCCCGCCCTCGTCGGGGGCGTTCTCTGGCCACTCCAGTTCCAGTTCCAGGCTGAGCTCGCCGGACTCGCCGGCGGGGCCCTCGCGTTCGGCTTTGACCTCGAACTCGACGTTCGCCGGGGGCGTCATCGTCAGCGATTGGCTGCCCGACTCGAGCGTGATCGGCTCGCCGGCGTCGAGGCGATCGGCGACGGCCCGGAGGTACGACGCCACGGCTGTGCGGCTCTCTCGGTGCTCCGACGCGAACAGGGTCTCTTCTGGCATACGGGTTCGTACGACGCCGAATCTGATAAGCCTACCACTGCGGGGGACGCGGCGTCAGACTGCCGTTGGCGGTCCGACATGAGACGGAGGTGGCGCAACTCCCAGCCCGACAAACGGTGCCGATTCTTCAGCAGGTGATACGAATAAATCTGGCAGCTGAAGGGGGAGACGAGGGTTTCTTCGCCCCCGAAGTCGACATGTTTATTAAATTCCGACAGTAATATCTGGGTGGACATTACCGATGTACGACCTGACAGGATTCCAGCGTGACCTGCTGTACGTCATCGCCGGCCGGGAGGAACCCCACGGGTTGGCGATCAAGGAGGAACTCGAGGACTACTACGAGAAGGAGATCCACCACGGCCGCCTGTACCCGAACCTGGACACGCTCGTCGACAAGGGGCTCGTCGAGAAGGGCCAGCGCGACCGCCGGACGAACTTCTACAGCCTCACGCGACGCGGGCGTCGCGAGATCGAGGCGCGTCGCGAGTGGGAAAACCAGTACGTCGACCTCTGAGGGCCACTGTCCGGCTGGCACCGGTGCACGTCTGGAGACGGCCGCCCTGTTTTTCCCACTCGCGCGGGCGAGCGCGCATCGCGCTCGCCGTCATCGTCGTCGGGACGCGCTGCCCTCCGGCGACCGGGCCGGGCGCGTCACCTCGCCGCAGTGTGTCCGCCACGGTATTTATGCCACGGGGCCGGTAACTCCCAGGGGTGGCGATCGTAGCGCAGGCGGTGCCGTCGACGCTCAACGTGACGGTCACGCGGCTGGCGCTGGCCGCAGCACTGGGGATGTTCCTCGGGCTCGAGCGCGAGTGGTCCCAGAAGTCCGCGGGGATCCGGACGTTCGCGCTCATCAGCCTGCTCGGCGCGGTCTTTACGGTGCTGGGCCGGGAGTCGCTGCTCGTCGTCGGCGCGGCGCTTGTCGTGGTCCAGGGGACGGTCCTGGCGCTCGAGGGGCTGTTGTCCACCGAGCGGGGGCTCTCGCTGACGACGTCGGTCTCGATGCTGGTGGCCTACGGCGTGGGGGCGCTGGTCGCCAGCGACCACATCGTCGAGGGCGTCTCCGTGGCAGTCCTGTCCTCGTTGCTGCTCGTGCTCAAGCGCGAGCTCCACAGCTTCGCCTGGGGGCTCACCCACGAGGAGCTGCAGTCGGCCACCGAGTTCGCCATCCTCGCGTTCGTGATCTTCCCGCTGTTGCCGGCCCGGGAGGTGTCCGTCGGGGCCGCAGGAATCTCCGTAGCGCTGGAGCCCCGGGTCGTCTGGCTGATGGTCGTGACGGTCGCCGGCATCGGGATCGTCAACTACGCCATCGTCCAGACCTACGGCGGCCGCGGGATCGCCGTCACGGGCTTTTTCGGCGGGCTGGCCTCCTCGACGGCCGTCGTCGGGACGATGCTCGATCACGTCCGCCAGCGCCCGGCCGCGACCTCCTACGCCGTCGCCGCCGTCCTGCTGGCCGACGCGGCGATGGCGCTGCGCAACCTCGTCATCGCGCTGGTGTTCACGGTCCAGACGGGGGTGCTCCTCGGGGCGGCCGTCCCGCTCGGGGCGGTCGTCCTCGGCAGCCTCCTGGTGGCGGGCGCGACGGCCGACTGGACCGAGACGGTCGACATCGACCTCCAGAGCCCGTTCTCGCTGCGGCGCGCGCTGGGATTCGGCGCCGTCTTCCTGCTGATCGTCCTCGCGGGTAGCCTGGCCGAGCAGCTGCTGGGGACCGCTGGGTTCTACGCCACTGCCGTCCTCTCCGGGCTGGTCTCCTCGGCCGGCGCGACGACGTCGGCGGTCGTCCTCTACCGCAACGGGACGCTCGCGGCCGGCCCGGCCGTCCTGGGGATCCTGCTGGCGACCGGCGCGAGCATCCTCGTGAAGGCCGCGCTCACCGCGACCAGCCCGAACCGCCAGTTCGCCTACCGCGTCGCGCTCTGGAGCGTCTCGCTGCTGGTCGCGGCGACCGTCGCCACCCTCGCCGTCGCCGCCTGACCGGCGCGGGCGCCGCCCGTTTGACTGCCCGCACGCGGCCGCGCATAAATTGCCTGAACCGGTCGAATTATTTATCGGATCGGCGCCCGTCAGTTTCGACATGGACCGGGACAGCGTCGAGCCGCGGGTGGACGAGCTGCTGGGGCCGGCCGCCCGGCGACAGGTCGAGCGCTTCCGGGCCGTCGGGGCGCCGAGCACGCACGTCTACCCCTTCGTCTGGGACTACACGGCGCCGGCGACGGGCCCCTTCTGCACGGACGTCGACGGCAACGTCCTCGTGGACTTCGCCGGCCACGTCGGCGCGGCGCCGCTGGGGTACAACGACCCCGACCTGCTGGCGAAACTCTCGGCGTTCGACCTGGTCGATCCGACGAAGATCGCCGGCCAGGACTTCTACGCCGCCAGCGGTCCTCCGGGCGACGAGCCGATCCCGGGGCCGACCGGGCTGATGGAGCGCCTGGTCGACGTCTCCGAACAGTACGACATGGACCGGGTCTTTCTCAGCAACAGCGGCGCCGAAGCCGTCGAGAACGCCATCAAGATCTGCTACGACCACACCAGCGGCCAGTACGCGGTCGCCTTCGACGGCGCGTTCCACGGCCGCACTCTCGGCGCGCTCTCGCTCAACCGCTCGAAGGCGAAGTACCGCCGTGACTTCCCGGAGATCGCCGGCGTCTCGGCCGTCCCCTTCTGCGAGGACCGCGACTGCGACCGGCAGACATGCGAGTGTGGCTTTTTCACCGCCGAGAGCTCCCAGCTCGCCGCGATGCTCGACCCCGACACCGGGTGGGTCGACCCCGATTCGGTTGCGTACGTGATCGTCGAGCCGATCCAGGGCGAGGGCGGCTACCGCATCCCCAGCGACGCCTTCGCCGCGGAACTGGCGGCGGTTACCGACGCCTTGGACGTCCCTTTGGTCGCCGACGAGGTCCAGACCGGCCTCGGGCGCTCGGGATCGTTCTGGGCGTCCGATTGCTTCGCGTTCGAGCCGGACGTGATCGCGGCCGCGAAGGGCCTGCGCGTCGGGGCGACCGTCTCGCGCTCGGCGGTCTTTCCCGACCGGCAGGGTCGGCTCTCCTCGACGTGGGGCGCCGGCGATCTCCTGGCTTGCGCGCAGGGGGCACTGACGATCGACGTCATCGAGGAACGGAATCTGCTCGCGAACGCCCGGACGCGCGGCCGGCAGTTCCGCGACCTGCTGGCCGACCACGCCGGTCCCGGCGTGGTGGACGTCCGCGGGATGGGCCTGCTGCTGGCCGTCGAGTTCGACGACGAGGAGCGCCGCGACGCCGTCATGGACGCCGCGCTGCAGCGCGGCCTGCTCACCCTGGGCTGTGGCCACCGCACCATCAGGCTCCTGCCCCCGCTCACGGTAACCGAACGGGAGGTCGCGCTGGGCTGTGACCTACTCGGGGACGCCATCGCCGCGACAGCCTGACCCACCCCGCACTCACGGCTTTCGGGACCAGACGTCTGACGAACCTTTACGTAGTGTGGGATGTTACCAATAAACATGTCCTCGGAGCCGGCCGGATCAGACGACGTCGGGAGCGGTCGCCGGGCACAGGAGTTCACCGTGACGCCAGAGAACACGTTCGCGTTCATTCCGGGTCCCAGAACGGGGATCGCCTGTCCGAACTGTTTTCGCGACCAGCTGCTGGCTGAGGTTATCGAACGCGGCGAGTGCACGGGCTGTGGCGCCGCCCTCGAACTGACGATTAGCGCCGAACCCGCTGTGGAGTGAGCGGCGCTCGCCGCGGAGCGGCCCCGCTCCGTCCGACCGGAGTCGGGTGGTCGGACGCGCTCGTGCACAGCCGCTCAGAACTGGTAGCGCCGGTCGTCGTTCTGCTGTGGCTGGGGGAACTGACCGCCGGTCATCTCGTCGAAGGTCATCCCCGAGAGGTACTCGTCGTACGTGGCGTCGTAGCCGCTGCGCAGGTGAAAGTCCAGCGTACCCGTCTCGACGGAGGTCTGGAACAGCATGTGGACCGCCCGGCGGACGAGCTCGTCGGGGTCGTCGGGCTCGAAGGCCGCCGTCAGCATGGCGAGTTCGTTGCGCGTCTCCCGGTCGAGGTCCACGGCCAGTTCCTCGCCGACGTCGGCGTAGCGCTGTTCGATGTCGGCGGTGAGGTCGTCGAGGCTCATGGCGGAGAGGATGGCGCCGGGGTGGAAACTCCTTTCGACTCTCAGACCGGCCATGCCTCCCGGTTCCAGGCCGCCTCCCAGAACAGGTACTCGTAGCGCGAGGACGTGACGAACCGCTCTCGGTAGCGCTCGCGGGCCGTCGGCCCCGCCTCGGCCGCCACGTCGTCCAGCAGCTCCCGACACCACGTCGCCAACTCGGTGAACTCCTCGTTCGAGTACGTCTCGATCCACCGCGCGTACTGCTCGTGATCGGGTTTGCCGTCCTCGGCCAGGCCCACCCCCGTCTCGTTGAAACCCCACAAGCACGGTAGCAGCGCGGCGACGAGGTCGCCGAAGGTCCCGGTGGCCGCCGTCCGGACGAGGAAGTCCGCGTACGCCCGCGTGGTCGGCGACGGCTCGGTCGCCGCGAGGTCGGCCTCGTCGATCCCGAACTCGGCCGCGAACGAGCGGTGCAGGTCCATCTCCTCGGTCAGCGTCTCCTGCAGGAGCGTGGCGAAGGTCCGCATCCGCTGGGCAGTCGGCGCCGCCGCCGCGCCGTAGGCGAGCACGCGGCTGTACTCGAGCAGGTACACGTAGTCCTGGCGCACCCAGTAGCGGAACGGCCCGTCGTCGAGCGTCCCGTCGCCGATCCCCTCGACCATCGGGTGCTCGAAGATCGCCGTCCAGATCGGGTCGACCGTCTCGCGCAGGTCGTCGGTGAACGTCACGCCCGATTTCACTTTCACCCGCCGCTATTAACCTGGTGGTACGATTGGCTAATATCGAGGGGCGTGCGGGGGAACCCGACAGGGCTAAACGTCCGCCGTCTAAGCCACGGGCGATGACCGAGGACGCGGGGGCACCGCTCGCCGGCGTCGACCTGGAGGCGGTGCGGACGGCGCCTGTCGAGTGGTACGAGGCCGACCACCGCTCGTTCCCCTGGCGCGAGACCGACGACCCCTACGAGATCCTGGTCTCGGAGGTGATGAGCCAGCAGACCCAGCTCGGGCGGGTGGTCGAGGCCTGGCGCGCGTTCCTCGATCGGTGGCCGACCGCCGCGGACCTCGCGGCGGCCGACCGCGCCGACGTCGTCGGCTTCTGGAGCGGCCACAGCCTCGGGTACAACAACCGCGCGAAGTACCTCCACGAGGCGGCCCGGCAGGTCACCGAGGAGTACGACGGCGCGTTCCCCGAAGAGCCAGACGAGCTGACCGAGCTGATGGGCGTCGGTCCCTACACCGCCAACGCCGTCGCCTCCTTCGCGTTCGACAACGGCGACGCCGTCGTCGACACCAACGTCAAACGCGTCCTCTATCGGGCGTTCGACGTGCCCGACGACGATTCGGCCTTCGAGGCCGCCGCGGCCGAGTTGCTGCCCGCCGGCGAGTCCCGCGTCTGGAACAACGCGATCATGGAACTCGGCGGCGTGGCCTGCGAGAAAGCGCCCAAGTGCGACGCGGCGGGCTGCCCGTGGCGCGAGTGGTGTCATGCCTACGAGACCGGCGACTTCACCGCACCGGACGTCCCCACGCAGCCGAGCTTCGAGGGCTCGCGCCGACAGATGCGCGGGCGGGTCGTCGCGACGCTCAAGGAGTACGACGAGTTGGCGCTGGACGAGCTGGGGCCGCGCGTGCGCGTGGATTACACGCCCGACGGCGAGCACGGCCGCGAGTGGCTGGCCGGACTCCTCTCGGACCTCGCCGACGACGGCCTGGTCGAACTCAGCGAGGGTGACGGCGAGACGGTCGCGCGGCTGCGGGCCTGACTGGCGGCGGTGGTCGGGAGCCGAAAGGAGACGCGTGAGCCGAGTCGCTGGCGGACGCGATGCTCGGGGCGGGCCGCTCAGGTGTCCCGGCCGTACCCGTGCTCGCCGTCACCGCGACCGTGGCGGCCGCGCCCGTACCAGTGCCCTCTCTCGCCGCGCCCGTGACGATGGCGTCCGCGGTGGCGACTGACGCCGGTGCGCCCGGGAGCGAACAGCCACAGAAAGTTCAGCGTCTCGCCGTGGGCGTCGTCCGTACGGTCGCCGTCTTCGCCGAACAGCCCGCGCCCGTCCGCGAGCACCTCGAGGTTGTCCGGTCCCCAGAGAGTGTTGTCGGGTGACGCGGCGCCGTCGCCGGCGTGGGCGTTGCTGTGGGGGTAGCCGACCAGCGCGGGCTCGAGCCGCTCGACGTCGTAGTTGCCCGTGATGGTCGCGCTGTAGACGGCGCCTTGGGCGTTGTTCTCGAGCTGGACGTCGCCGTCGTAGTCGGCCATCGTCCCGCGGATGGACGAGCAGGCGACGTAGAGCTCGTCTCCGGGCCGGGGGTCCGGTTTCGTCGCGAGGCCCTCCAGCTTCTGCCACTCGTTGGTCGCGCCCTTCGCTGCCGCGGCCTTCCGCGGCTCGAGGAAGGCGACGCGGTCGTCCTCGGCCTCGCCGTTCGCCCAGTCGCGCACGTCGTCGGCCGTGAGGTAGTCGGCGTCTGCGCTCGCGTCCTGGCCGTCGTACTCGGCGATCCAGGACTCGATCTCGCTTTCCTCGCCGTGGGCGAGGCGGATCCACTCGACGTCGAAGCCCGCCCGCGCGGGGTCGTCGGTGTCGTCCTGGTCGAGCGTCGCGGCGTAGAGAGTCCCGCTGGAGAGGTCCGCGCGCTCGTCGGCGACGAACTTACAGAGGACGCCGCCGTCCCAGTCGTCCGAGAGATAGACGGTGCGTTCGTCGGGCATCGGGAGCGCAACCTCGTGGGAGAGCCGCCCGAGCGCGTAGCGCTTGACCGGCGTCGGCGTCTCGGCGGTCGTCGGCTCGGGGACCTCGACGACGTAGCCGTAGCGGTACGGATTGCCGAACTCGCCGAGGTAGCGCGCCATCGCGTCCTCGCCGTAGGCGTCCTGATCGGGGTCGTACCAGGCCGCGGCCTCGTCGGGGTACTCCTCGCTGGACAGCGGCGTCCCCCACGGGCTGATCCAGCCGTTGCAGTTGTTCCAGGTGCCGCCGAGGGGACGGAAGTCGAGGTTCTCCGTCTCGTGGACGCTCCACTCGCTGGTCGTATCCGCGCGGCTGATCCGCATCCGGCCGACCATGCCGGGCTGGGCCTCGAAGTTCGTGAAGAGGTAGCCCTCAGTCTCGTCGTCGGCCGTCGGGACGAAGACGTTCATGTCGGCCTCGGGCTCCATCACGTCGTCCATATTCGCCCCGTCGGCGTCGACCGGGACGCCGAACTTCCGGCCGTCGCCGAGGTCGTCGCCGCCGTGGGCGAGCACCTGGTGCTCGTACGCGCCCGCTAGCGAGAGCCTCCGTGCGTCGCTCCCGGTCTGGACGGGCAGGCTCTCGACGGCCGCCGACCCGCCGTCGAAGTTGTACACCGCGCCGACAGCGTGGGTGTCGTAGGGTGCGGGGTTGTCCTCGCTGGGGTGCTGGACGTTGAGGAACATCGCGCCCCCGGGGGTCACGCGCAGGCCGGTGACTTCCGCGCCGAGGGGTTCCTGGGCGAACCGCTGGAGGACGGGGGACGTGGCCGTCGACCCGGCAGTGTCTGCGGCCGCGGACCCGGTCAGGGCGGTGCTTCCGAGCGCGGCTCCGAGCAGGGCGAGCGTCTGTCGCCGAGTGGTGTCGTGAGACATCCAGGTGGATCCAGATGGATAGCGCGCAAGTACGTTGCTAAGATATCGATACAGAAATAAAGTCGACAACGACGGGGTTCGGTCGTCTCCGGAGCGATATAGTGGTGTCGCGACGCCCGGCCGCCGTCGGCTCGGGTGCGGATCTCCGCAACTGAAGAGGCTGCCGCCCCATGTTGTGACATGGACCGCCCACACGTGGTCGCGATCTGCGGGAGCCTCCGGGACGCGAGCCACACGCGCAAGGGCCTCACCAGCGCGCTCGAGGCGGCCGCGCGCGCGGGGGCGACGACCGAACTGCTCGACCTCCGGGAGTGGGACCTCCCGCCGTTCGATCCCGATGTCGATGGCGCGGGCGAAGTGGACGAGTTCACCGCGCGCGTCCGCGCGGCCGACGCGATCGTCCTCGGCACGCCGGTCTACCACGGCTCGTACTCGGGGGTCCTCAAGAACGCGCTCGACTACTGCGGGTTCGACGAGTTCGAGGACAAGACCGTCGGCCTACTGGGCGTCGCCGGCGGGAACTTCCCGATCACGGCGCTCGATCACCTCCGGACGGTCTGCCGGTCGCTCGACGCGTGGGTCCTCCCCCACGAGGCCGCCATCCCCCGCGCGTCGAAGGTTTTCGAGGGCGACGCCGAGCAGTGGTCGTTCGCGGACGCCGACGTGGCCGAACGCGTCGCCGTCCTCGGTCGGCGCGTCGTCGAGTACGCGCGGATCGAACCCGACCCGGCCTGTCCCGAGAGCGCGGAGAACGTCGGCGCCGACGACTGAGCCCCCGGCGTGGCGGCGACCCGCAACCGTCAAGCGGCCCGGGCCGCAACCGGCGAGCGTGACGCAGTGGGTCGAGAACCCGACGGGCGGGCGCGCCCGCGGGCCGAGCGGGCTGGTCCGCGCCTGGCTCGAGGTGCTGGTCCGCCCCCGGCGATTCTTCCGGACGGGCGTCGCGCCCGGCGATCAGGCGCCCGGGCTGGCGTTCGCCGCCGCGGTCGTCCTCGGCGAGGAGCTCTCGCGAGTGGCGCTGGTCGCCGGGGCGTACCCGACATTCGCCGGTCGGCCGATCCTCTCCCGGGTGCTGGCGCTCGCGCTCGTCGTGACGCTGGTGACGCCGGCCGTCCTGCACCTGACCGCGGCGCTGGAGACCGTCCTCTTGCTCCCGACGGCCCCCGACCGCGGCGGCGTCGACGGGACCGTCCAGGTGCTGGCGTACGCGACGGCGCCGTGTCTGCTCGCCGGGATCCCCTGGCCGCCGCTGCGGGTGGCCTGCTGCCTGTACGGGGCGGCGCTGCTCGCCGTCGGCACCGCCGAGGTGCACGCCCTCGCCCCCTGGCGGGCGGCGGCCGTCGCGGCGCTGCCGGCGGCGCTGGTCTTCGGCTACGGCTTCCGCGGGTTCGCGGCGGTCGGCGCGCTGCTGTCGGCCGCGGGCCTTCCCGGGACGTTTTAGCGACCCCGCAGTGTAGCCCGGACCATGCTGAGCCTCGAACTCGCGGAGTTCATGATGGAACTGAAAGACGGGTCGATCAAGAACGTCGGGCCGACCAACAAGTCGGCGACGGCCAAGGTGTTCGCCGTCGAGTCCGTCGACGTCCGCGAGTTCGGCGACAAGCGCCTCAAGCTCGCGTTCGCCGACGACGAGGGCAACGAGGTCGAGGTCGCGCTGTTCCCCGAGGCGGCCCAGGAGGTCCGTCGGGGGATCGAACTGCTCGAAGACGAGGGGACGGTCTTCGAGTGAGGGTCCAGATGGGCCCGGCCCGCTGGGGGCGTGGCGCGCCCGCGCGGATTCGACAACCGTTTTAGGCCGGGTCCATTTGCTCCGGGTAATGGGAAGCTGTATCATTTGCGGAACGTCGGTCGACGGCCACATCTGCGAGACGCACCAGCAGGACGTGGTCTTCGAGTTCCGTGGCACGAACGCCAATCAACTGACGCCCGGCCGATTCTACCGCGGCACGGTCGACGGCTTCGCCGACTTCGGCGTGTTCGTCGACATCGGCGACAGCGTCACCGGTCTGTTGCACCGCAGCGAACTCGACCAGCGCCTCGAGAGCCTCGACTGGGATCCCGGCGACACCGTCTTCGTCCAGGTCACGAACGTCCGTGACAACGGCAACGTCGACCTCGGGTGGTCGATCCGCCAGTCCGAGCGGGAGTTCCGCGGCACGCTCATCGACGACCCCGACGAGGACCACGAACTGCTCGCCGAGGCGGTCGAGGACGACGACGATGACGACGACGGCCCCGTCCGCCACCTCGTCACCGACGCTGACGACGGCGGCCATTCCGACAGCCGACGATCGAACGGCGACGCGACGGCGGGCGCCGAGCGGTCCGACGACGCCGACGGTGCCAGCGGGTCCGAGGAATCCGACGAGTCCGACGACTCCGGCGAGCCGGCGACGGTCGAGCAGTCCGGCGGCGCCGGCGCCTCGGGCGCGGTCGTCGAGGAAGCCCAGCAGGCGGGCGAACTCGAGCGCGTCGCGATCGAGACCCTGTCGGACCGCGTCGGCGAGGACGCCCGCATCGAGGGCGAGATCGTCGACGTCCGCCAGACCAGCGGCCCGACGGTCTTCGAGCTGCGAGACGAGACGGGCGCCGTCGACTGCGCGGCCTTCGAGGAGGCCGGCGTCCGGGCCTACCCCGGCGTCGACGTCGGCGACGTCGTCCGGCTCGACGGCGAGATCCGCCGCCGCCGCGGCGAGCTCCAGGTCGAGACCGAGGCGCTGGTCGTCCTCGCCGACGACGAGCGCGCCACCGTCACCCAGCGCATGGCCGACGCGCTGACCGAGCAGGCCCGCCCCGCGGACGTCGAGCCGCTGGCCGACGACCCCGCCGTCGAGACCGTCATCGACGAGATCCGCGAAGCCGCCACCGCCGTCCGCCGGGCCGTCCTCGAGGACCGGCCGGTCGTCGTCCGCCACAACGCAACCGCCGACGGCTACGTCGCCGGTGTCGCCATCGAGCGCGCGACGCTGCCGCTGGTCCGCGAGCAACACGGCGCGGCCGACGCCGAGTACCACTACTTCGACCGCCGGCCGCTGGCCGACGGCGTCTACGACATGGAGGACGCCACCAACGACGTGACGGGGATGCTCGGCAACCGCGAGCGCCACGACGAGAAGCTGCCCCTGTTCGTGTTCGTCGCCGCCGGCGCCACGCGCGAGTCGATGGACGGCTTCGACCTGCTGTCGATCTACGGCGCCGACCGCGTCGTTATCGACGCCGTGGAAGCCGACCCCGAGGTCGCCGACGCCGTCGACACCGTCGTCTCCCCGTCGCTGTCGGCCGGGGACGAGACGACGACCGCCAGCGCCCTCGCCACCAACGTCGCCATCCACGTCAACGACGACGTTCGTTCGGTGCTCGGTCACCTCCCCGCCGTCAGCTTCTGGGAGGACACCCCCCAGGCGTACGTCGAGGCCGCCGAGGAGATCGGCTACGACGCCGAGGAAGTCCGCGAGATCCGCGAGGCGATCGCCCTGGAGGCGTACTACCAGTCCTACGAGGACAAGCGCGAGCTGATCGCCGACCTCCTGCTGCCCGAGTCCGACGACGAGCGCGGGCTGGCCGGCCACGTCAGCCAGCAGTTCCGCACGAAGCTCGACGCCGAGATCGAGACCGCCGAGGCCAACCTCGACTCCGAGACGGTCAAGGGGGTCGACGTCGCCGTCATCGACACCGACTCCTACACCCACCGCTACGAGTTCCCGCCGACCGCCCTCCTGCTCGACGAGCTGTTCCGGCGCCACCGCGACGACGTCCAGGTCGTCGTCGGGCTCGCCGCCGACGAGCTGTACCTGCGCAGCGAGACGCCGGTAGACGTCCGCGCCGTCGCCGAGACCGCGGGCGAGTGGGTCCCCGAGGCTGGCCTCGCCGCCAAGAGCTCGCGCGACGGCCGCCTGGAGTTCCTCTCGGGCGAGCGCGACGCCGTCCTCGACGCGGTGCTCGACGCCGTCGCCGAGCGGGTCTGATCGGCTCCGACACCCTTATTCGCGCGACGCGACCACTACCTGTAGCGACGGCCACATGAGTTCCGAGACCTCCGACCCGACCGAGACCGACGCCTTCCAGGCGGTCTGTCAGGAGCTGATCGACCGCGTCCTCGCCGGCGACCTCGAGCGCGACGAGGTCGAGTCCGCGAAGCTGGAGGTCTGCTCGGAGCACTCGGCGCCGAAGGTGCCCAAAAACTCCGAGCTGCTGGACTTCGCCCCCCAGGAACGCCGCGAGGAACTCGAGGAGGTCCTCCGGCGCAAGCCGGTCCGGACGGCGTCTGGCGTCTCGCCCGTGGCCATCATGACATCGCCTGAGCGCTGCCCGCACGGGAAGTGTCTGTACTGCCCCGGCGGGCCCGACTCGGACTTCTCCAGCGCCCAGAGCTACACGGGCCACGAGCCCGCGGCCGCCCGCGGCGAGCAGAACGACTACGACCCCTACGGGCAGGTCCGCCTCCGGCTCGAACAGCTCCGGGAGATCGGCCACCCCGTCGACAAGGTCGAGCTCATCCTGATGGGCGGGACGATGACCGCCCGCAGCCACGACTACCAGGAGTGGTTCGTCAAGCGCGCCCTGGAGGCGATGAACGAATACGATCCCACTCGCGAACCCGAGCCCGCGGAGGGCGAGAGCTTCGCCCAGGATCCCGACGAGTACGACTTCAGCTACCGCGAGGACGTGATCGCCACCAACGAGACCGCCGACGTGCGCAACGTCGCGACCACGTTCGAGACCAAGCCCGACTGGTGCGACCCCGAGCAGATCGACCGCATGCTCGACCTCGGGGGGACGAAGGTCGAGGTCGGCGTCCAGACGACCTTCGAGCGGATCAACCGCGAGATGCACCGCGGTCACGGCGTCCAGGACTCCATCGACGCGAACCGCCGGCTGCGCGACTCGGGGTTCAAGGTCGGCTTCCACATGATGCCGGGCCAGCCGGGCATGAGCAAGGAGATGGTCCTCGAGGACTTCCGGCGGCTGTTCGACGACTCCGAGTGGCGCCCGGACTACCTGAAGATCTACCCGACGCTGATCGTCGAGGGCACGGCCACCTACGACATGTGGCACCGCGGCGACTACGAGCCGCTCGGCAACGAGGAAGCCGCCGAGCTGGTCGCCGAGATCAAGTCGATGATCCCGCGGTACACCCGCCTGCAGCGCGTCCAGCGCGACATCCCCGCGGACTTCATCGAGGCCGGCGTCTGGAAGTCCAACCTCCGCCAGCTCGCCTGGAAGCGGATGGACGAGCACGGCTGGACCTGCGACTGCATCCGCTGTCGCGAGGTCGGCATGAACGACGCCGAGCCGGAGAGGGTCGAGCTGGACGTGCTCGAGTACGACGTCGCGGGCGGCCGCGAGCACTTCATCAGCTTCGAGGACCGCGAACAGGACCTCCTGATCGGTTTTTGCCGGCTACGGTTCCCGAGCGTCACCGCGAGCGGAGCGAGTGGTGGCTCGTCGGACTCGTCCGACGGTGATCCGGTGCGCCGGGAACTGACGGACGCCGCGATCGTCCGCGAACTCCACGTTTACGGCAGCCAGGTCGGGGTCGGGCGCGAGCCGGCAGGAGGGGCCGGCGGTCAGCAGCAACACCGCGGGTACGGCCGGCGGCTGCTGGCGCGCGCGGAGGCGCTGGCACGCGACGCCGGCTACGAGAAGCTCGCGGTCCTGTCGGGGATCGGCGTGCGCGAGTACTACCGGGAGAAGCTGGGCTACCGCCAGGACGGCCCCTACGTGGCGAAGCGACTCTGAGCGGCGGCCCATCCTGCTGGATCGCTCGCTTTTTACTACGACCGCGGCGTAAAAAACGACACATGGCACGGCAGTTGGCCGACGGCGTGTGGCTGCTCGATCTCGGGCTCGTGCCGCCGCTGGCGACGAACGCCTACCTCGTCGACGACGCGCTCGCCGCGCCGGCGGACGGGGACGGGGCGGCGGAAAGCGACGGCGCCGAGCCCGGAAGCGACGAGGCCGACCGGACCGACGGCGAGGTCACGCTGATCGACACCGGCCTGTTCTGGAACCGCGCGTCGCTGCCGGCGGAACTCGCCGCGGCCGGGTACGCCGTCGCTGACGTCGATCGCGTGCTGCTGACGCACTACGACCTCGATCACACGGGCGGGCTCTCGCGAATTGCCGACGACCTCGACGCGCCGGTGTACCTCGGCAGCGCCGACCTGCGTCTCGTCGAGGGCCGGGACCAGCCCAACGCCTTCCACCACAAGGGGCTCTTTCACCGGATCGCCCGGCGGATCGCGCCGCTGCCCGCCGGCCTCGACGTCCGCGGCGTCGACGACGGCGACCGCATCGGTCGCTTCACGGCCTACCACACTCCCGGCCACAACCCGGGCCACACCGCGTTCGTCCACGATAGCGGCGTGGCGTTCCTCGGCGACCTCGTCTGGGAGGAGGACGGCGAGTTCACGCCGCCGTTCTGGCTGGATTCGTACGACATGCACGAACTGCGCGAGAGCATCCGGTGGTTCGTCGCCCAGGACCCCCACTTCGAGGTGGCCTGCTTCGGCCACGGCACGCCGATCACGTCCGGCGGCAGCGAGGCCCTCCAGCGCCTGGCCGACCGGCTCTGAGTCTGGCGGGGGTTCGACCGTCCGGGCGGGTGGACGCTTTTTACCGTCGGCGGCGAACGGCCATAGATGAGCACTGCCGTTGCGATCGTCGGGGCGGGGGCGGCCGGGGCCGGCGCGGCGTACGCGCTCCGGGACGCGCCCGCGACGGTCACCGTCTTCGAGGAGCGCCCGGTCGTCTCCGGCCGCGCGGCCACCCGGCGGCGCCGCGGCTGCGTCTACGACCACGGCGCCAGCTACGTGAAGCCGACCGACGAGCGGGTGAGCGCGCTCCTGACCGACGTGCTCGACGCCGAGGGACTGGTCGACGTCGCCGACCCGGTCTGGACGTTCGACGCCGACGGCGAGATCGCACCCGGACGGGACGCCGACGACCACAAGTGGACCTACGTCGAGGGCCTCGACCGGCTCGGCGAACGCCTGCTCGCCGCGACCGACGCCGGCGTCGTCACGGACACGCGCGTCGCCGAACTGCTCCGCGAGGACGGCGGCTGGCGGCTGCGCGACGCCCACGGCGACGACCTCGGCTGGTTCGACGCCGTCGTCTGCACGCCGCCGGCCCCGCAGACGGCCGACCTCCTCGGCGCCGCCAACTGGGAACATCGCTTCCGGCGCGACCTCCGGGAAGCCGTCGCCGTCGTTCCCTACAGGACCATCGTCTCGGCCGTCCTGCACTACCCATTCGAGCTCGCGCGGCCCTACTACGCGCTCGTCAACGCCGACAAGGGCCACGACCTCGGGTGGCTCGCCCGCGAGGAGTGCAAAGCGGGCCACGTCCCAGACGGCGAGAGCCTGCTGATCGCCCAGCCCAGCCCCGGGTGGTCCGTCGACAACTACGACCGTTCCGACGGTGCGCTCGCCGACGCCGCGGCCGAGAAAGTCGCCGCCCTGCTCGCGGACGACCGCCTGGCCGCCCCCGACTGGACCGACGTCCAGCGCTGGCGCTACGCGCTGCCCGATGCGGCCGCCGACCCCGACACGCTGGCTCGGGCTGCTGCTCACGACCTGTACTTCGCCGGCGACTGGGTGGCCAGCGAGGGGCGCATCCACGCCGCGCTCGCGAGCGGCCTCGACGCTGGCGAGCGGGTCAGCGTAGCCCGCTAGGCCGGATCGTCTCCGCCCAGGCGCCGGGCGAACAGCCGGTCCAGAATCGGAAACAGAACCGCAGCGCACGCGGCACCGATCGCCAGGAGCATCGCCGGGCCGTCGAACAGCCGTGGATCGACGACCAGCAGCGCGACGAGCACGGTTCCGATGCCCGTCTGGAGCGCCAGGAACCGGCTGGTCCGGTCGACAGAGAGCATCGCGGCCCCGAACAGCGACGTGGCGAATCCGAAGAAGGCGACGAGGAGGACGCTGATGCCATATCCGATCGCCACGCCGCTGCTCCTGGCGATCATCACGTAGTGGTCGCCTCGATAGCTGACGTCGTAGACGCCCGGCGACGGGTAGTGATCAGTAACGTACTGCAGATCGTCGGGGACGTTCCGCTCGCCAGTCACGGTGATTCGCTGGTCGGCTGCACCGAGCGCCTGTCGGAAGGCTCGCTTGGCCGCGGGTGAGAACTCAGCGTACGTGGCGTTGCTCTGTGGTTCGTACATTCCGGCGTGGCCGTGTGACTCCCGGGGCGCCGCGGCGGCCTCTCGAACCTCGAACGTCGCCTTCGGTGGCAGGTGGAACAGTCCCCAGGCGACGCCTAACGCGGCCGTCGCGCCGAGCACGATTGCGAGAACGGGGACGATGTTCTCTCGTGACACGTCCGGAGGGAGTTCGGAGGCGGCTAAATACTTTCAGGCGGGCGTCGGCGAACGACACCCCTTTTTCGCACGGGCCGCTCGGTTGGGACATGGACCGCAAGCGGGAGCTGACGAGCGTCGACCTCGCGGCGCTGGTCGGCGAGCTGGGCCGCTACGAGGGGGCGAAAGTCGACAAGGCCTACCTCTACGACGACGACCTCCTCCGCCTGAAGCTGCGGGACTTCGACCGTGGCCGCGTCGAGTTGCTGATCGACGTCGGCGACACCAAGCACGTCCGCGTCGCCGCCGCCGAGAACGTCCCGGACGCGCCCGGGCGCCCGCCGAATTTCGCCATGATGCTGCGCAACCGCCTGTCCGGTGCGGACCTGGCGGGGATCGAGCAGTACGAGTTCGACCGGATCGTCCAGTTCCACTTCGAGCGCGAGGACGAGAACACGACCGTCGTCGCGGAGTTGTTCGGCGACGGCAACGTTGCCGTCCTCGACGGCGCTGGCGAGGTGGTCGACTGCCTGGAGACCGTCCGCCTGAAGTCCCGGACGGTCGCGCCCGGCTCGCAGTACGAGTTCCCGTCGGCGCGCTTCAACCCCCTCACGGCGGACTACGAGGCCTTCGCCGCGCGGATGGCCGACTCCGACACCGACGTCGTCCGCACGCTGGCGACGCAACTGGACTTCGGCGGTTTCTGGGGCGAGGAGCTGTGTTCGCGGGCAGGGGTCGCAAAGACCATGGACATCGCCGACGCCGGCGACACCGAGTTCGAGGCGATCTTCCGCGAAGTCGAGGCGCTGCGCGACCGCATCGCCCGCGCCGACCTCGATCCCCGCGTGTTCTACGCCGGCGACGAGTGGGAGGGCGGTGACGGCGGCGTCGGTGGCGACGGCGGCGACCGCGGCGGTGACGGCCAGACCGACGTCGACGACGGCGACCGCGGCCCGCGGATCGACGCCACGCCGTTCCCGATGGACGAGTACGCCGGCCGCCCGAGCGCGGTCTTCGAGACGTTCACCGCGGCGCTGGACGACTACTACACCCACTACGCCGAAGACGAGCGGTTGCTCGCGGGCGGCGCCGAGGGCGGCGGCGGTGGCGGCCGCCAGCGCCCGGACTTCGAGGCCGAGATCGAGAAGCAAAAGCGGATCATCGCCCAGCAGGAAAGCGCCATCGAGGAGTTCCGCGAGGAGGCCGAGGCCGAGCGCGAGAAAGCGGAGTTGCTGTACGCCAACTACGAACTCGTCGACGAGGTGCTGTCGACGGTCCGGTCCGCGCGCGCCGAGGACGTCCCCTGGGACGAGATCGAGGCGAAGTTCGCGGAGGGCGCCGAGCGGGGCATCCCCGCGGCCGCGGCCGTCGCCGGCGTCGACGGCCGCGAGGGGACCGTCACCCTGGAACTGGGCGACCACCGGGTGACCGTCGAGGCCGACGAGGGCGTCGAGAAGAACGCCGATCGGTTGTACACCGAGGCAAAGCGCGTCGAGGAGAAGATGGACGGCGCCCGCGCGGCCGTCGAGGACACCCGCGAGGAACTGGACGCCGTCGAGCGCCGTCGCGAGGAGTGGGAGGCCGACGACGAGGCGCCCCAGGAGTCCGCGCCGGCCGACGCGGACGACGAAAACGAGGAGATCGACTGGCTCTCACGGCCGTCGATCCCCGTGCGGGAGACCGAACACTGGTTCGAGGACTACCGGTGGTTCCACACCAGCGACGACTTCCTCGTCATCGGCGGGCGCGACGCCGACGACAACGAGGAACTCGTCAAGAAGTACCTCGACCGGGGCGACAAGTTCCTGCACTCGCAGGCCCACGGCGGTCCGGCGACGATCCTGAAGGCCACCGGCCCGAGCGAGCCCGCCCGCGACGTCGATTTGCCCGAGTCGACGCTCTCGGAGGCCGCCCAGTTCGCCGTCTCGTACTCGTCGGTCTGGAAGGCGGGGAAGTTCGCCGACGACGTCTACATGGTCGACCCCGACCAGGTGTCGAAGACGCCCGAGAGCGGCGAGT
>JBDGSW010000019.1:0-18497 GCA_042217345.1 Haloarculaceae archaeon | reverse complement strand
TCAGGTCGTCCACCCCCGTCCCGATGACGGCGATGAACCCGGCGATGTGCGAGAGGTTCAGCGCCAGGCCGACCGCCGCGGAGAACCCGAGCAGCAGGAACACCTCGGCGGCCGCGGTCAGCAGCATCGGGACCGCGACGCGGGCGCTGCCGTAGCGGAAGAACACCACGCCGCTGACGGCGATCCAGGCGATCAGGCCGGCGATCAGCGAGGCGAACTTGTACTGCTGGCCCTGGGAGGCCTGCAGGGAGTACACCGTGCCGTTCTGGATGTCGGGGCTAGTGGTCAGGGCACCGGCGTCCAGGCTCAGCGCGAGCTGGCGCGCCTCGCTCATGTTCCGGGCGGTCATGACGAACGTCGGGCGCTTCGCGAAGTCGCCGTTCTCCATGCTCCGACCGAGATCTGCGCTCATGTAGTGGGCGGCGACGACCTTCCCGTTGAGCCGGGTGTACAGGCAGTACCCCTCGGCCGTGTCGGGGTGTTGCATCGCCTCTTGGGTCGGACAGGCGTTCGGGCCCGTCCCCGCGCCGCTGGTGAACCCGAGGCGCTCGAGCTGGTCGGCGTAGTTGGCCGCTGCCTCCTGCTTCAGCGTCACCGTGACGTGCGGTTCCGGCTGGCCGTTCTGCGGGTTGGGTTGCTCGGCGCCGCTGACCTTCGCGAAGTCCTCGTTGGTCACCAGCACCGTCTCGTTGTACCCCGTGGCGTTTCCGCCCGTAGCCGGGTAGTGGGCGACCAGCTGGACGACGCCCCGGTCCTTGATCATGTTGACGACCTGCGAGCGGTTGGCGTTGGGCACCTCGACGACCACCAGGTGCGTGCTCCCGGCCGTGGCGACGCGGGCGCTCCCGCCGGTCAGACCGGCCTGGTTGATCTTGTGCGAGAGCGTCTGGGCGACCTCCTGGGCCGTCTGGGTCGTGACGCCGTCGCGCACGTCGCTCGCGGCCACGTCGAAGCCGTTGTTGTTCAGCGCGTCGACGAACTGCCCGTGGGTGACGTTCTTGGAGTAGACCTCGACGGCGCCTGCCTGGGGTCGCAACCCGATGTCGTTGGGCTCGACCCCGAGATCGGTCGCCAGCGAGCGCCGCAGCGCCGGCTGGTCCTGGAGCTGGGACTGACTGAAGTTGACGTTCTCGGCGGTCGTGCCGACCAGCGGCGCCTTGATCTGGGTGCCGCCGGACAGCTGCAGGCCGTACTGCAGGCCGTTGCCCACCGCCGTCCCCTGGACGGCCAGCGGGGCGAGCAGCACGACCGCGCTGGCGAGCGTGAACAGGACCAGCAGGACGATCCGCCAGTTGTCGCGGAGGTTCATCGCGTCACCCCCTCGTACTTGTACCACCGCAGCAGGCTCAGGTTGAGCAGATAGGTGTTCATCAGGTCAGTCACCAGGCCCATCACGAGGATGAGACCGATCGCCGGCAGCAGCGGCATCCCGAGCAGGTACGAGACGATCGCCATGACCGTCATCGCGGCGATCGACGTCAGCGTCATCGTCACGCCCGTCCGCATCGCCCGGTAGGCCGACTCGTAGAAGCCGCCGCGCCGGCGCAGGATGTGGTTGGTCAACAGCACGTCCGAGTCCACGGAGTACCCGATCAACATCAGCAGGGCCGCGACCGTCCCCAGCGAGAGCTTGATCCCGAGGACGTTCATCAGCGCCAGCGGGATCACGATGTCGCCGAACGCCGAGACGATCACCGCCACCGACGGCACGAACGTCCGGAACAGCACGAAGATGACGATGCTCATGCCGAGAAACGCCACGAGGATCCCGATCAGCGCCAGGCGGACCTGCCCCGCGCCGAAGCTGGCGGCGATCTCGTTGGTCGAGGTCACGTCGTAACCCGCCGACGACAGCCGTTGCGTCGGGTGGGCGACCGACGGCGGCAGGGTGACGATGTACTCGTTTTGGCCGCCGCTCCCGCCGACGACCGACTGCACCCGCTCGGCCGAGCCGAGTTGCGATTTGACTTCCGAGAGGGAGTCGGTCGTGACGATGTGGGCCTGCGTCCCGCCGGTGAAGTCGATGCCCATCGAGACGGGCGCGCCGGGCTGGGCGGGGCTGCCCGTGACGAACAGCGACCAGCCGACGAGGATCAAGAGAGCGAGCGCGAGCAGCCCGAGGGGAATCGCCGCGAGCTGGCGATTTGAATACCGCGTGTAATCGACGTCCGGGAACCGATCCGGCAGGTCTTCGATCCCGCTCACGGGGACCACCACCCGCCGGCGGTCGCCGGCACCGCTACCTCCATCATACGCCACCCTGTGCAACAGCCCCGAATAAGCCTTCTTATCTCGACTATCCCGACACGGTCTGCGGCCGCCGATTCCCCCGCGTGCGGCTCGCTCCCTCGACAGCCGGCGCCTCACGCACCGGCGGACCCGCGGGCCGATCGGCGCCCGCGAGCGTTCCCGGGATCGGTCGCCCACCCGTGTCGTTTTGCCCCCGGGGGACCTACTCCGCCCATGACCGACGCAGTCGCCGACCGGGTCGTCCTCTCGTATCCCGCCGACCTCTCGAAGTGGGGCCGCAACCAGGTCTCGACCCCGCACTTCCGCGCGTACCTCCGGAAAGTCCACGAGTCGGCCGCCCCCGGCGACGAGTGGCCCGAGTTCGTCGGCGTCGGCTGCTGCGGCGACAACCTCGACGTCCCGCTCCGGGTCGAGCGCGTCGACGGCGGGTCGCGGGTGACGGCCGAGACCGAGTTCGCGTACGAGGTCCGGGAGGCCTGCGATCTGCAGGGCGGCTGGCACGTCCAGAGCGCCGACGGGCCTACCTAGTCGGCGTCGATCCGTCGCCGATCGGAGCGCTCGCCGGAGATGACGGGCTGGCGCCGCGGCACCGTGAGCGCGACGACGCTGCCCCGCGGGTCGCCGTCGGCGCCCGTCGGCCCGTCGGCGGCCGACTCGCGGTCCGCGCGGTCGTGGAACGCAACCTCGCCGCCCAGCATCGAGACCCCCCAGTTGACCAGCCACAGGCCGAGCCCGCTGCCGTGCTCCAGGGGCGTCTCGGTCCCCTTGACGAGCACGTCGCGCTCCTGGGCGGGGATGCCCGGGCCGTTGTCCGCGACGGCGATCTCGACCTCGCCGCTCGAGTCGTCGCTCTCGACGGTCACGCGGAGCCACGGCTCGGCGCTGTCGTTGTGGACGACCGCGTTCTCGAGAACGTTCTGGAGCACGGACTCCAGTACCCCCGTCGAGCGGATCTCGAGGGTGTCTGGCAGGTCCAGCTCCACCTCGACCTCAGGGTACTCGTGGCGGAGCGTGTCGACGAGGCGCTGGATCAGCGAGGGCAGGTCGATCGGCTGGGGATCGACGTGCTGGCGGGACATGATGCGCTCGATCTCGCGAGCCTTCGTCCCCGTCTCGGTGAGATCGCGGGCGACCATGCGGATGCGCGCGGCCAGTTCGGCGTCCTCGCCGTCGAGGCGGTCGGTCAGCTGCGTCGCGCAGACGTCGATGACGTTCAGGTCGTTGCGGAAGTTGTGGCGCAGTACGCGGTTGAGCACCTGCAGCTGCTGGCGGCGGTTCGTCCGGTCGGTGATGTCCCGGACGACGAGGACGCGCCCGATCCGGCGGTCGTGCGGGTCGGTCAGCTCCGACACCGTGATCTCGTACTCGAGGGGCCCCTCCGGCGACCAGACGACCGTCTCCTCGGCCGCGGGGACCTCGAATCCCGGCTCCCCGAAGGCGGCGTCGACGGGCTCGCCGACGAGCGCGTCGCGGGCGCGGCCCAGCTGCGTCTCGGCGATGGGGTTGACGTCGACCACCACGTCGCCGTCGTCGACGACGACCACTCCGTCGCGCATGTTCCGGACGACCGCGTTGCGGCCGATCCGCCGGGTCGCGGGCACGCGCTCGAGCAGGTCGGTGTGATAGAAGGAGTAGCCCGTCGCGAGCCCGGAGATCGCGAAGGCGTACGGGGTCAGGTCCAGCCCCGGGAGCGGGGCCATGCCCAGGACGGACAGGACGTTCGCACCCAGCGGGACGAGCGCGCCCAGCAGGATGGCCAGCGCCTGGTCGGCGAACATGTGCTCGGCGGTGAACACCAGCTGGAGCATGAACACCGCGCCCGCCAGTACCAGCGTGTACGCCCACAACAGGAAGACCAGCACCCCGAGACCGAACGACTGCGGGACGAGCGAGACTCCGTGGACGACCGCGAAACGGCTGTGCGTCCAGACGAGGTGGTGGGCGGGGTTCGTGAACACGAGCGCGACCATCACCACGGAGGGCGCCGACAGCAGTGCGACCGACCGCCGCGTCACGTGGTCGCTGTAGCCCGTGTACTCGAGGGCGAACACGAACCACGCGACGGGGACCGCGGCCGTCCCGAGCCAGACGAACCGCTGGAGGAACATGCGGAGCGCGTGCTCGCGGACCACCAGCGCGAGCGCGTACCCGCCGGTCCAGACGACGATCGACGCGAACAGGATCGCCAGCGCTGTCGATCCCGGTTCGCGCCGCCGGCGCCAGGTCGTGACTGCGCACGCCGCGACGACGGCGGCGGACGCGGCGAGCGTCAGTACGTACGGTGAAACGGACACTGTCACGTCAAACCCCTGTGCGACCGCTGCCTGTCCGGTACTGTCCGCCAGCCATCAATAGGTTCAGAGCCGGCTTGTTCCGGGGGTATAAGTGTGCGTCCGACGGCCGACCGACGCCGCCCCCGGGTCGTCAGGGGAGGTAGCGAACGCTGACGACGCCGTCGACCGCCCGCACCTCGACGCGGTCGACGCCGAGGCGGGCGGCCCGCGCGACGGTCTCCTCGTCGTCGAGGACGTCCGCCGCGGCGGCCTCGGTCTCGTCGGCGGGCACCGTCAGCACGTGGAGTTCGCCATCGCCGGCGCGGACGCGCCGGGTGAGCTCGCCGACCGGCTGGGCGGCCGCGAGTTCGCGGGCCTGCTGGGTCGGCGGTTCGTCGCTGCGCTCGACGGGGACGGTCCGCTGCTCGCGGAGGTCGGCGACGCGCCAGGCGACCTCCATCGGCGGCTCGGGTTCGATCGCGGCGGTCACCACCTCGCCGGCCGCGACGCCGGGGTTCTCTGCGAGCGTGTGGACCTGCGCGTCGGTGACGTCGCGCAGCACCGCCGACTCGTCGTCGGCGTGCGTGACGAGGAACGTGCCTTCCTTCATGGGCCGCCGTAGGGAGCCTCGTCTCTTCCCGGTTGCGACTGCGGTCACCGGAGCCGGCGGTGGACGAGGTACATGACCGCCGCGGCGACGACCGGCGGGACGAACCCGGTCACCGCCGGCAGCGCGTACAGCGTCCGCACGAGCGGGGCGGCCGGCCCGCGCGCCGGCTCCTGGAGGTCCGGCGGCACCGACAGGACGAGCGTGAGGTACAGCGCGAGGACGAACAGGTACCCCGTCGTCGCGAGCGCGGCGTCGTAGCGCGCCGTCGACCCCACCCGCCGGTGGCGCCGCGCCACCGCGAGCACCGGCGCGAGCAGCGGCCCCACGACGAGCAGGCCGACGAAGATCACGAACGCCCGCGAGAAGGTGAACACGCCGCCCTGGACCGACGCCGTCGCGCCGAGCTGGACGATCAGCGAGCCGCCGAACAGCACGACCAGCGCGAGCGACAGCACGGCGGCGAGGACGGCGTAGACCCGGAACAGCCACGACTCGCTCGCCCGGACGGCGTAGGGGAACGCCCTAAAGAGGCCGCCGTACGTGCGGTCCCCCGCGTCGGCGTCGTCGGTCGCGTCGTCGACGCCGCCGTCGCCTCCCTCGGCGGTCCCGTCGGTGGGCGTCCCGGCCATCACCGGCCCTTCGAGCGGCCCCCCGAAAAGCCACCCGATTGTTCCCACGCCGTCGAGCAAGGGTTTTGCACCCCCAGCGAGCAGATCCGGGCATGAACGTCGACATCGGCAACGCACTCGCGAGCGAGGCCAGCCCGGGCGTCCCCCGGGACGCACTCGACCGCCTCGACGAGCGCGTCGCCCGAGCCCACGAGCGAATCGCGCGCGGTCGCGAGGCCGACGAGTTCGGTTACGCCGCGTTGAACCTCCCCGAGGCGACCGACGCCGCCGCCATCGAGTCGGCGGTCGAGCCGGTCGCCGACGCCGCGGCCGTCCTCGTCGTCGGCATCGGCGGCAGCGCGCTGGGGGCCGCGACCGTCTCCCAGGCGCTGGGCGGGCTCGACGCCGACGGCCAGCGAGCGGACGCCCCGCCGCTGTACGTGCTCGACAACGTCGACCCCGCGCACGTCCGCGAGGTGCTGGCGGACCTCCCCCTGGACCGGGCGGCCGTCAACGTCGTCTCCCGGTCGGGGACGACCGCCGAGACGCTGGCGAACTTCCTGGTCGTCCGCGAGGCCATGGAATCGGCCGGCGTCGACTGGACCGAGCGCACCGTCGTCACGACCGGCGAGGACGGCCCGCTGCGCGAGCTGGCCGACCGCCACGACATGCCCGCGCTGCGGGTGCCCGAGGGCGTCCCCGGCCGGTTCTCGGCACTATCGCCGGTCGGGCTAGTGCCCGCGGCGATCCAGGGACACGACCTCGAGGGGCTGCTCGCGGGCGGTCGGGCCGGCGCGGACGCGCTTTCCCCCTCGCTGTTCGAGTGCCCGGCGTACGCCTACGGCGCGGTCAGCTACGCGCTCGACCAGCGCGGGGCGGCCGTGACCGCGATGGTGCCCTACGCCGAGCGCCTGGAGTCCTTCGCCGAGTGGTTCGCCCAGCTGTGGGCCGAGAGCCTCGGGAAGGAGGGGCTGGGCCAGACGCCCGCGCGAGCGCTGGGCGCCACCGACCAGCACTCCCAGTTGCAGCTGTACCGGGCCGGGCCCCGGGACAAACAGGTCACGTTCGTCCGCCCGCGCGAACGCGCCGACCGCGCGATCCCCGAGACGGACGCCGAGGGCCTGTCCTACCTGGGCGGGGCGAGTCTGGGCGAGCTGCTCGACGCGGAGTTCGAGGCCACCGAGGCGAGTCTGGCCGCGGCGGGCCGTCCCTCCGTCCGCGTCGAGGTCGACCGCCTCGACGCCGAGAGCGTCGGCGAGCTGCTGTACGGGATGGAGGCGGCCTGCGTCCTCGCCGGCGAGCTGTACGGCGTCGAGACGTTCACGCAGCCGGCCGTCGAGTGGGGCAAGCGAGCGGCTCGCGGGCTGCTCGGCGGCGGCGAGTTCGCCGAGGCCGACGCGGTCGCCGACAAGCGGACGCTCGTGATCGATCGAGAGGGGCACGGAGGGGCCTGAGCGGGGAGCGGCGACGAGCGGGCGCAAGCGCAGTCCCTAAACGGCGCGTCGCCGTGGGTCGACGTGATGGCAACCGCACACTCGGCGGAGGAGCGTCCGCGACCGACGGGCGCCGCGCCCACGCTCGGGTTCGTCCTCGCGGGCGTCGCGCTGGCCGCGAGCTTCCTGCCTTGGACCGGACGGCCGCCGCTGCTCGGCCTCGGCGCCGCGGCCGGCAGCACGGTCGCCGCCGCCCTGGCCCTCGTCGCGACGGTCACGTTCGCCCTCCGCCGGTACGGGCTGCTCGATCGCCGCCCCGCGTCGGCGGTCGCGGGCCTGGGCGCGCTGGGCGTGACGCTGGTGGCCGGCTACCGCGTCGTCGCGCCGGCGATGGGCGGCCACGGCTCGCCCGCGATCGACTGGGCGCTGCCGGTCGCCGCCGTGGCGGCCGCCCTGGCGGCGGTCGTCTCGATCGCCGACTGGCTCGCGATGCCGAACGACGCCGTCTGGACGCGCGTCCGCGGGTACGTCGGCGCGACCGCGCTCGGCCTGTTCGCGTTCGTCGGTATCCTCGTCGGCCAGCTGCTGGCCCTGCCGCTGTTGCCCATGGACGCCGCCTGGAAGTACGCCGTGACGATGGTCCTGTCGTACCTCGGGCTCATCGCCTTCGCCGTCCTGTACGTCACGCTCCGGCGGGGGGGGCTGTCGTACTTCGATCTCTCGTGGCCGTCGCTGCGCGACGTCGCGATGGTTCTCGTGGGCTTTCTGGGCCTGCTCGCGCTGCTGATCGGCGTCACGCAGCTGTTCCAGCAACTCGGCGTCCCGTCCTCCCAGCCGCAGCTGCTCGAACAGGCCGACAAGTACCCGGAGCTGGCGCTGTACCTGGCGGTCCTGTCGCTGGTGATCGTCGGACCGGCCGAGGAGCTGGTCTACCGCAACGTCGTCCAGAAGTACCTCTACGACGTGTTCTCGCCGTACGCGGCGATCGTCGCGGCGAGCACGGTGTTCGCGTCGGTCCACGTCTGGCAGTACGCCGACGCCGACCCGCTGGCGACGCTGAACACGCTGGCGGTGATCTTCGTCCTCGCGCTGGTGCTGGGATACACCTACTACCGCAGCGACAACCTCGTGGTCCCCATCGCCATCCACGGCTCGTTCAACGCGATGCAGTTCCTGGTGCTGTACCTCCAGCTGACCGGCCGCGTCCCGGGGCAGTGACGGCGCGGCGACGGCGTCAGATCGCCACGAGACGGCGTGAGACGGCCGTCTGACGGGACTTTATGACGGCGGGTCGAGAACACAGGTGGTATGCCGACCCGCTATACGGTCGTCTGCGACGACGACCTCGCGCGGGAGGTCGAGTCGCTGGCGCGCCAGTACGACCTCACCAACGAGGAAGTGCTGCGCCAGCTGCTGCACCTCGGGCTCCAACAGCGCGCCTAGGCCGGGTTCTTCCGCGAGAGGTCGCTGCCGCAGATCGGGCAGCGGTCGTGGTTCTCGTCGAACTCGCGACCGCAGCCGGCGCACTGGAAGCGCCACTCGCGCTGCTCGGAGATGCCCTCGCGGGCGATCGCCTCGACGGTCACCTCGAGCTTCTCGGCGACGTTCTGCATGGCGTAGTCGTCGGTGACCAGGTGTGCGTCCAGCTCGAACGCGGCGGCGATCAGGCGGACGTCCGTCCGGGAGAGCTCGGCGAGGTCGCCGGTTTCGCGGGCGGCGCGCTCGACGCGCTCGACGGTGGCGTCGTCGGGGATGTGGACGTGCATGCCCGAGCCCTCGAGGGCGTCGAAGCGGTAGGCGGCCTCCCCCTCGAGTTCCTCGCGGACCAGCGGGACGGTCGCGGTCGAGTCGGTGGTGTGGTACTCCTCGATGAACGCCGTGGAGTCGAGAACCTGCATGCGGTGGCGCCGACCTAGTGCTGGACGATCATGTGGTCTTTGACCGCCTGCACCCGCTCGACGGGCACGAGCAGTCGGCCGGTCTCGTCGGTGTCGAAGGCCACGTCCCTGGCCATCTCGTCGGGTTCGACGACGAGGTGGCCGAGGCGGCCGGAGTTCGCGTCCATCGTGATGTTGTACAGCATGCCCAGTTCGGTGCCGTCGGAACCCATGACGGCCTTCCCCGAGAGGTTCTCCGCGAGTATCGCTGCCATACCCGGCGTAGGGGAGTCCACTCACATAAACGCCACGGGCCCGTGTGACGCGGGTCTGACGTCCGTACGCGCCGCCAGCGTCGGCGTAGGCCCGAACGGGTTCGGCGCGCGGGCCAACACGCTAAACTTAAATTTCGCGGCCGGTTGATTCCGCACACGGATTCTCCACGGTGGACGCCATGTCTGACTCTCACACCGACACCGACCCCGAGACCGACGCGACCGACGGTGAGGCCGCCCTCCGGACGCCGATCGTCGCGGTGCTCGGCCACGTCGACCACGGAAAGACCACGCTCCTGGACAAGGTCCGCGGCTCCGCCGTGAGCGAGGGCGAAGCCGGCGCGATCACCCAGCACATCGGGGCGACCGCCGTCCCCCTCGAGACCATCTCCGAGATGGCCGGCGAGCTCGTCGACCCCGACGACTTCGACCTGCCCGGGCTGTTGTTCATCGACACGCCCGGCCACCACTCGTTCTCGACGCTGCGCAGCCGCGGCGGCGCCCTGGCGGACATCGCCGTCCTCGTCGTCGACGTCAACGACGGCTTCCAGCCCCAGACGCTGGAGGCCGTCGACATCCTCACCCGGACGCAGACGCCCTTTATCGTCGCCGCCAACAAGATCGACACCGTCCCCGGCTGGAACCCCAACGAGGGCGAGCCCGTCCAGCGCACGCTCGAGCAGCAATCGGACCGCGTCCAGGGCGACCTCAACGACCGCCTGTACGGGATCATCGGCGAGCTCTCCGACGAGGGCTTCTCGGCGGACATGTACTGGCGCGTCCAGAACTTCCAGGGCAACGTCGGCGTCGTCCCCGTCTCCGCGATGACCGGCGAGGGCATCCCCGACCTCCTGACCGTCCTCATGGGCCTCTCGCAGCGCTACATGAAAGACGAGATGGAGATCGACACCACCGGCCCGGGCGCCGGGACGGTCCTCGAAGTCAAAGACACCCAGGGCTTCGGCGCGACGGTCGACGCCGTGCTGTACGACGGCATCATCCGCGCCGACGATCAGATCGTCGTCGGCGGGCTCGCCGAGCCGATCGTCACCGACGTGCGCGCGCTCTTGCAGCCCCAGCCGCTGGCCGAGATACGCACCGAAAAGCAGTTCGAGAAGGTCGAGTCCGTCTCGGCGGCGGCCGGCGTGAAGATCGCCGCCCCCGACCTCGACGACGCGATGGCCGGCGCGCCGATCCGCGTCGTCCGCGACCGCGACGTCGAAGAGGTCATCGCCGAGGTGCGCCAGGAACTCGCCGAGATCGAGGTCACCACCGAGGAGCAAGGCGTCGTCGTCAAGGCCGACACCCTGGGCAGCCTGGAGGCCATCGCCGACGCCCTCGACGAGAGCGAAATCCCCATCGTCCGCGCGGAGGTCGGCGACGTCGCCCCCCGCGACGTCCGCGTCGCCGAGACCGCGGCCGAGGACAAGCACAAGACCATCCTGGCGTTCTCCGTGGACGTGCTGGACGACGCCGCGGACCTCGCGCGCCAGGAGGACGTCCGGATCTACGAGAACGACGTCATCTACCGCCTCATCGAGGAGTACGAGGAGTACGTCGAGGACCTCGAACAGCGCCAGCAGACCCAGGTGCTCGAGAACATCACCCGGCCCGCGCGCTTCCAGATCCTGCAGGACCACACCTTCCGCCAGTCCGACCCCGCCGTGGTCGGCGTCGAGGTGCTGTCGGGCACGCTCAAGCGCAACTCCAACGTCGCGAAGTTCCAGGGCAACGAGCCCGACCGGATCGGCCAGCTCAAGTCCATCCAGGACGAGGGCGAGGACATCGACGAGGCCCGCCCGGGCGACCGCGTGGCCGTCTCCATCGACGGCCCGACCGTCGGCCGCCAGATCGATGAGGGCGACGAACTCTGGACCTACCTCCCCGAGAAACACGCCAAGATCCTCGAACAGGAGCTGCTCGAGGACATCCCCGGCGACGAGCGCGAGGCGCTCAAGCAGTACCTCGACACGATGCGCAAGCGCGACCCCTTCTGGGGCAAGTGACGATAGCAGCGTCCATAACCGCTGCCGGCGTACCCTCTGGTGTCGGTACCTGTGCGAACTGAAAGCTTTTTACCGGCTGGGCCGAAGGGTTATACCCAATGACCACTGGCACGTCGAAGCCGTCGTCCATCCGGTACACTGACGAGGACAAGGCAGAGGCGTACCTGGCGTATCGCCGTGGCGACCTCACGAAACGCGAAGCTCGGGACATCTTCGGGGAGGAGTTCCAGCAAGTCGAGGCACACGGCGAACTCGGCGACCTCGTCGAAGAGACGCCCACGGTCACGGCAGACGACCTCTTGTGAACTTTCGATCACGCGGCTCAGCGTCCGCAGAGTCACAGAAGGAAGGACTTTATACATCCCATTCGCACAGCCGCCACGTGTGAATCCCGTCGTCGCTGACACCTCTGCGTTCTCGAGTCTCTGCAAGACGTCGTATGACTCGGCCGTCTTCGAGACGATACCCTTCACGGTTACGGACGTCTGTATGACGGAGATGAAAGAATCGTCCCCAGCGATGCCACAGCGGGAACAACAGGCCCGGACACGGTTTCTCGAGATCTTCCGGAGCTCGAACGCCGAGATTGCGTACCAGACCACCGGGGTAGAGTGGGACCCGTACGTCGACCATCAGGGCAAAGAGTCCATTCGCTGGCTCATCGAGAATAAACCAGCCGATCTCAAGTTGGTCGTCCTGTATGATTTCGCCGCAGAGAGCGATATTACCGCACTGCGGGATTCACTACAACGCTCGCAGGGCACCATCGACGTTCGGCGACCGGGTCGACCGCTAGAACTCCTCTACGAGCGTGACCGATTAACGAGGGACGAGTTTATCGACGGGGTTGAGCAGATGATCGACGGGGAGGGCTGGGAAGTCGCACCGCTTATCGAACACACCGATCTCGAGCTCTCGGAACTCTCTGTGTAAGGAAGCGAACGTGGCTGCTCACCATTCCTCGACTCGCGCAGTAATAATATTTAATTAGGTCGCCGTGGACAGTCCCGGGCGGAGGCAACCATCTCTCAGAGCCCTCTCGGGTCGCTGTCGGCCCCCGATCTGGTGCTGGCGTTCATCCCCGGTCCGGTAGTGCTGGCGCTGGTGGCCGCGTTCGCGTTGGGGGTATCGCTCCCGCTCGCGCTGGCGATCGGCAGCGTCGCGGCCTGCGCGGCGATCGGCTACGCGCTGTTTTACGCGCCGCCGGTCGAGCGCGACGGAGAACTACTGGGGTAGTTACTGGGCGGTCGGAGAGACGTCCCCGCGCATCGCTTGCTTCATCTGCAGCGCCGCGCTCGCGGCCAGTCCCTGGGCCAGCTCGGTGCGCTCGGCCTCGTCGATGGTGTACTCGGCGTCGGGATCGGGCGTGTAACCGGCGCTGACTGGCGAGCCCACCGGGGGCTGGACGGCGACGGTGGCACGGGGACCGTCGGCCCCGTCGGACAGTTCGACGCCCACGGCGAACTCGTCGGGGAGGAACTCGCGGGTCCGGGCGGCGACGCTCGTGAGGTCCCGCCGCAGGCTGCGACGCTGCTCGGCGGTCAGCGTCACGTCGGCGTCCGTTCCAGCGTCAGCGCCCGCGAACGGGGAGTTTCCGTACATTCCCGCGTCCCTTGGGATGAGGGGTTTAAAAGTCTCCCGGCTACCGCACGATCGGCCGGCTCTCGCCGTAGGTCGCCAGCACCACCGCCGTCGCGTGTTCGCCCGGGTCGGCCTCGGCTTCGACCACCTGGATCCCCTCGTCGACGAACGCCCAGTCCCGCAGGTCCCGGCCGGCGGCCAGGCCGGCTTCGATGCGCTCGCGCACCGCGGTCGCGTCGTCGCCCGAGGCCTCGTAGAAGATGCCCTTCCCGGACTCGCTGCGCGCCCAGCCGATGCCCGCGGCGCCGGCTTCGCCCGGCGGGCGGGTCGCCCGGCCCTGGACGACGGTGAGCGCGTCGCCGACGTCGCCGAGGTCGGGCGCCGTGCCGACGACTTCGAGGTCGGCCGCGGCGGGGATCACCGAGGAGACGGTGATCAGGTTGAAGTTGTGGACGTTGGCCGCAGCGAGCGCCCGATCGTAGGACGCCGTGGGGGTCGGACCGCTGGCCGTGCCCCAGACGATCCGGATGACGCTCATACCTCACCTGAGCGCCAGCGCGCGGTAAGGGGTTACGATTCGGCCTGGTACTCTCCGAATCTTCGCGGTACGAGGGACAAAAGGACCCGTCAGGCAGGTCAAACGCTTCAAGTACCACACCATTCGAGCATCCGGCGGCCGGAGGCCGCCGGTTCACTGCTGGCGAGCTACGCGAGCCAGCAGGCCTTTTTGGTGCAGATATTTCGAGGAGTGGTGTGCGAAGCACACCCGACCAAGAGAAAGGTGTTAGGCCAGGAAGACGTGCCGGGGCCGGTCGGCGAGGATCTCGCGGCCGAACGAGACGGTGTCGGCGAAGGCGTCCGACCGGAAGAACGCCATCGCGTCGTCCTTCGAGCGCCACTGGCTGGCGATGAACATGTCCTCGTCGTCCTCGCGGTTGACCATGAGGTCGGTGTCGGTGTGGCCGTCCATGTCCGCCAGGAGGTCGCCGACCGCGTCGAACCGCTCGACGAAATCGCCGCGATGGTCGGGCTCGACCGTGTAGAACATGCCCATCGTGCCGAAGCCGGACTCCTCGCCCGCGCGGGCGACGATCCCCGGTAGGTCCGAGAGGAATCCCCCCGCGGTGTCGGCGGCGTCCTTCGTCTCCCAGAGGCTGACGACGGCCGAGCGACCGCCCTGCTCCCGGGCGGTGTAGACCGCCGTCTTGACGTGGGTGTCGTAGTGTTCGAAGTTCTCCCGGAGGCCCGCCACCTCCTCGAAGAGGGCGTCCGGGTCGGCCTCCGAGTAGAGGACCATCGCGTAGACGTCCTCGCCGTGGGGCTGGCCGGCGTAGATGTTCAGGTCCGCGAGCTCGCCGCGGATGTCGTCGTCGGAAGCGGCAGCCTCGGTTTCCCCCTCGTCACCGGCCGCGTCGTCACCGTCGCCCTCGCCGAGCTGGCCGCGGTAGCCCTCGACGACGCCGGCCAGATCGTTCAGGAAGCCGGCGGCCGTGTCGGCGGCCCGCTCGGTCGACCAGACGCTGGCGACGGCCGCGCGGCCCTCGTTGGCGCGAACGGTCGTCAACACGTGGGTGTCGTAGTGCTCGAAGTTGCCGCGCAGGCCCTCGACCTCCTCGGCCAGCTCCTGGGCGTCCGCTTCCGAGTAGAAGACGAGCCCGACGTCGCCCTCGTCGTAGTCCTGGCCGGGGAACAGCCCGAGGTTGGCGAGCTTGCCCTGCAGGTCGACGTCGTCGGCGGGTTCGACGGGGTCGACGTCGTCGCCCGCGGGCGGGCCGCCGGCGTCGCCAGCGTCGTCCCCGTGGGAGCCACCGTGGCCGTGGTCGTGGCCGTGAGCGTGCTCGGCGTCGCCCTCGGCGTGCGAGTGGTGGCTGCCGTGACCGTGCCCGCCCTCGTCGCCACCGTGGGCGTGGCCGGGAGCGTCGGTCTCGGTGCCGTGGGCGGCCGTCGCGGACTCGCTCGCGCGGTCGCCATCAGTCGGGACTGGCTCGCCCGCGAGGACGGCCGAGAGGTCTGCGGGCGGGAAGCGCCGGCCGAAGTAGAAGGGGCCGAACTCGGCGAACTGGCTGGTCGAGGGGTCGAAGCGCATCTCGTAGAGCAGGTCCTTGACGTCGGTGGGGTCGTCGGCCCACAGCGTCACGCCCCACTCGTAGTCGTCGAACCCGATCGAGCCGGTGATCATCTGCGTGACCTTACCGCCGTACTGGCGGCCGATCTCGCCGTGGGCGTCCATGTGCTCGGCGCGCTCGTCGAAGGGCAGGTCGTACCAGTTCTGCTCGGGCTCGCGGCGCTTGCTCATCGGGTAGAAGCAGACGTGCTCGGCGTCGGGCACCGTCGGGTGCAGCCGGCTGCGGATGTACCGCGCCAGCCCCGAGTCCGGATCGAGCTCGCCCTCGAAGAAGCCGCGAGCGCGCTCGGAGTAGCCCGAGGCCTCCGTCACCGAGACGTAGGAGGTGGGCCGGTCCGTGAACTCGGCGAAGGCCGTGTGCTCGAAGCGGCGCTCGGCGGCGTCCAGATCCCCGAGCGTCGGGCGCAGGTGCAAGATCAGCAGGTCGGCCTTGTGACCGACGATGGTGTAGACGACGGTCGCACCCCCGCCGTGGTCGTCGTCGGCGTCGGCGACGTCCTCGAGGGCGGCGTGCGATTGCAGGTAGGCGACGCCCTCATCGAGGGCCTGCCGGCGGCGGCGGTCGGGGGCGGCCCGCCAGGCGTCCCAGTCGATCGTCCGGAAGTCGTGGAGGGCGTACCAGCCCTCCGCGGTCGGCGGCGGATCGCGTCGCTCCATGTCACGGCGTTGGGAGGGGGCCGTAAGGAGGCTTCCGTTCTAGCCCGCGAACAGCCGCGGGCCGAACACCATCAGGAACAGCCCGGCGAGCATGATGAGGCTGATCGACACCGTGACGGCGGTCGTCAGCCGGCGTCCGCCCTGGACGGGCAACCGGGAGATGATCGCCTCGCTACTGGTCCGCAGGATGTGCCCGCCGTCCAGCGGGAACGACGGCACGCAGTTGAACTGGCCGATGATGAGGTTGATCCAGGCCGTCCAGTACAGCAGGTTCGCCAGCGCGAACACGACGCCCGGCCCGAACGCCGCGAGTGGGCCCTGGACGACGAAGAAGTTCGTCGCGATGCCGGTGAACCCGGGGAAGTTGTACGTCGACCCGAGGGCGACGCTGGCGAACGGCAGCGCGATCAGCGCGACGGTGCGCTGGGGCAGCGACAGCGACCGCGTCCGGGTCTGCTCGTCGGTCTGGCCGCCCAGAAGCGTCAGGAACTCCCCGGCGGGGTACGCCTGAATGCCGAAGTCGTTGGCCTCGAAGCCGCTGATGCCGCGCTGGACGCCGACCACGCCGATGGTGCCCGTCCCCTCGCTGTTTGCCTTCCCGAGCGTCAGGTCGTAGACGCGGCGCTGCCCGTCGACGTAGGCCGTCACCGTCACCTCGTCGCCGGGGTCGCGACCCTGCATGACGTCGAACAGCGCCTGGCCGGTCACGGTCCGGTGGCCGTCGATCGACGTGACGACGACTCGCGTGCCGGCCGGCGCGCCCTGGCCCGCGAGCGCGCCCTCCTCGGCGACGGTGGCGGCCGCACCCAGCGGCGCCGTGATCTCGCCCCGGCCGGCCGTCGAGATGGCCGCGACGGTGTGGTTGGCCGCCAGGCGCTCCAGGCCGCGGTTCGTGTACACCGGCGTACCGTTGATCGCAGTGATGGTGGTGTTGATCGGCACGGGTGCGTTCTGGGCGGCCGCGGTCACGACGAGCGAGCGTTCGACCGAGACCGTCGAACCGTCCCGGAGCGTGACGGGGACGCGCTGGCTGTCCGCGTCGGCCAGCGCGGCCTCGAGGTCGTCGCTGCTGCCGACCTGCCGGCCGTCGACGGCGGTGACCACGTCGCCCGGTTTGATGCCCGCGCCGGCGGCGCCCGAGCCCGGGAGGACGCCCCCGACCGGGACGCCCGCGACGACGCCGATGGAGGCGACGACCGGCCCGACGAGCAACAGGAGCGCGATCGCCGCCAGCGCGAAGTTGTTCATCACGCCCGCCGAGAACATGCGCGTCTGGGCGCCGCGGTCGGCGCGCTCGCGGCTCTCCTCGTCGGGTTCGACGAACGCGCCGATGGGGACGATCGCCAGGAACACCAGGCCCATGGAGCTGATGTCGATGTCCTCGACCCGGCACATCAGCCCGTGGCCGCCCTCGTGGACGATCAGTCCCAGCACGAGGCCGGCGACGATTTCCGGGGCCAGCGACAGCGGGAGGAACTCGTTGACGCCCGGGATCGCCACCACGTTGCGCGGCTGGGTCAGCGGCGACGGCTGGGGGTTGACGAACGCCTGATAGCCAGCCAGCACCACGAGGAAAAAGGATCCGACCATCACGACAAGCGCGACGCCGACGCCGAAGTTGCCCCAGGCGCGCCACGCTCGTCGCGGCCGCGCCAGCCGATCGAGCAGTGCCCGTCCCTTCCTGGTGTGGACCGTCGTGAGCGGCCCGGAGAGCCGAATCCACTCCGGGAGCACCTCCCGTTCGCGAAGCAGCATCGCCACCGCGGTGTAGACCAGGAGCCCGACGAGAACCAGTGTCAGCGTACCAACCATGGACGAGGCGTGTTACCGGCGATAGCGGTCGCACATTCTTAAGGGTTGTTTTGGCGCTGACGCGACCGTTCGCCCGCGCGCTCCGGTACTCGAGGCTGGGACCACTCGGGACGGCGCGGCCCCGCCCCGGTCTCAGCCCTCGCGGCGCAGCCGATCCAGGACGAACTCCCGGTCGAGCGCGGCCAGGAACGGCCCCAGCCGGGGGCCCTGGTCGGTGTCGAGGAAGAGTCGATAGCCGGCGGCGAAGAAGTCCCCGACCGGGACGTCGTGGCGCTTTGCCGTCTCGTAGATCTCTCCCTGGATCGCCTCGCCGTCGTCGGTCGTCTCGGTGAAGTCCGCGAGGTCGTCCAGGGCGGCCGCCACGTCGTCGTCGAAGTCCACGGCCGGCAGGTCCTCCGCCAGCCGGTAGTTGTACTCGTTGTCCGTGCGCTCGGCCCAGTTGCGCGCCTTCTCGACGCGGGCGAGCGCGGCGCCGACGGCTTCGGGCGAGGCGTCGTCGGGGACGTGGCCCTCCCGGCGCGCCATCTGCTCGCGGAGGTCCCGATCGTCGGTCATGCCCAGCACCGCGGCGAAGGTGTAGGGGATCCGAATCGGCCGCTCGTCGGGGACGGGCTCGCCGACCACCATCGGGTAGGCGCGCTCGGCGAGCTCGCGCTCGTCGTCGTCGCGCGGCTCGACGGCCCCGTAGTAGACCGCCTCGAAGCGGTCGAACTCGTCGACCAGCTGGTCGAGCGTCGCGACGTCGAAGTCCCGTTGCTTGCGGGGGTTCTTCACGAAGAAGTACCGGAAGGCCTCGGGTTCGAGCAGGTCCAGCACCTCGGCGACGGTGACGACGTTGCCCGAGGACGACGACAGCGCCGCGCCGTTGAGCGTGAACCACTCGTAGACCATCGGCACCGGCGGCTCGACGTCCAGGACGGTGACGGCGATGTCCTCGCCGCTGGGCCAGGAGCCCTCGGCGTGGTCCTTCCCGAACGGCTCGAAGTCCAC
>JBDGSW010000098.1:0-18884 GCA_042217345.1 Haloarculaceae archaeon | reverse complement strand
GCGCCTGTTCGAGACCGACCCCTCGGGGACGCCCTACGAGTGGCAGGCCCTGGCCGTCGGCGGCAACCGGGAGGACCTCATCTCCTTCTTCGAGGAGGAGTACCGCGAGGACCTCGATCTCGACGGCGGGATCGACCTCGCGCTACGGGGCCTCTCGGAGGTCGGCGACGAGGGGCTGGATCCCGAAGGCGTCGCCCTCGGCACCGTCGACGTCGAGACCGAGCAGTACCGCCAGCACACCCAAGACGAGATCGCGACCTACCTCTCGGACATCGAAACCGGAGGCGACGAGGAATGAGCAACTGGAATCACGGCATGGACCCGACAGCACAGCCCAGCCTCGACGACGGCACGCAGAGCCCGTACGAACCCGAACTCGGCACGCTGCCGAACACGTCGGGCGAGGACAACGAGAAGGTGAACTCGACCGGCACGACGACCATCGGCATCACGACCGACGAGGGCGTCATCGTCGCGACGGACCGCCGCGCCAGCCTCGGCGGGCGGTTCGTCTCGAACAAGAACGTCCAGAAGGTCGAGCAGATCCACCCGACGGCCGCGCTCACGCTCGTGGGCTCGGTCGGCGGCGCCCAGTCGTTCATCCGGACGCTGCGCGCGGAGGTCAACCTCTACGACGTCCGCCGCGGCGAGGACATCTCCATCTCGGCGCTGGCGACGCTGGCGGGCAACTTCGCTCGCGGCGGCCCGTTCTTCGCCATCAACCCGATCCTGGGCGGCGTCGACGACGAGGGCAGCCACGTCTTCTCGATCGACCCCGCCGGCGGCGTCATGGAGGACGACTACACCGTCACCGGCTCCGGCCTGACGGTCGCGTACGGGACCCTCGAGTCGCTGTACGAGGACGACCTCTCGATGGAGGAGGCTCGGAACGTCGCCGCCCGCGCGGTCAACGCCGCCGCCGAGCGCGATACCGGCTCCGGCAACGGCCTCTGCGTCGCGGAGGTCACCGACGAGGGCGTCGACATCCAGACGTACGAGTACGAAGAGGTTCTGTAGGCCGGCGCCGACCTTTTCCGCCCGCCACGCCGACCAGCCGCGGCACTGGCCCGTGGGAGGACCGCTGGGACGGCCCGCGCCCGATCACAGCGCCGGCGGTTCGTCCCGACCGATGCGGATCTCGTGGGCCTCGACGTCCTCCAGGGCCGCGACCTGGCCGCCGACCTCGACGACGCCGGCGTCGGTCGCGACGACGAGCGTCGCGGTCTCGCGCCCCTGGCCGAAGGTTGCGTCGTCGACCTGTCCCGTGACGGTCCGGCGCTCGCCCGTCTCGATGTCGCGGCCCTCGATGGCGGCGTAGAAGGGGCCCTCCAGGTGGCGCAGGTCCGAGATGCACCGGCGGATGGTTGCGTACCGGCGGGGGAACGGCCGGTCGTCAGAGCCGTCGACGACGGGCTCGGCCGTGGTCCACAGCACGGTGTTCAGAAACCCCGAGACCAGAAAGCCGAGCTCCGAGCGGTTGAAGATGACGCCGTAGCGGTCGCGATCGCCCCGCAGGGCCTCCTGGGTGGCGTAGACGGAGTATTCGCCGTCGGCGACGGCGACGATCGGCGTCGTGATCCCCCGGCGGGCCCGGACCGTCGTCGCGACCTCCAGGTAGTCGAACTGGTCGGCGGCGGGGACCTCCGCGGCCGGCGACAGCAGCAACTCGACGGCGACCCCGCGGTCGTGCTGGGCGATCAGGCGCTCCTCGAAGCGATCGAGCAGTTCGGAGTCCAGCGAGAGGATCAACTCGTAGTCGGCGGCGTCGATCACCTCTTCGAGGTACCGGAGGATGGTCGAGCGGGACTTGATCAGCGAGACGGCCTCGGTGTCGCGGGCGGGGGCGGTGTAGCGCTCGGAGAGGCCCTCGACCAGGTCGTCCAGCGAGGACCGCAGCGAGCCGAACGCCTCCTCGGGGTCGACGGCGAGCGCGCGCATCGGGCGGGTCTCCTGGAGCTCGACGAGGCCGGCGTCGGCCAGGCCGCGGACGGTGTCGTAGACGCGGGGCTGGGGGATGTCCGTGCGCTCTGCGATCTCGGCGGCGGTGAGCTGGCCGTGTTCGAGGATCGTGAGGTAGGCTTTGGCCTCGTACTCGCCGAAGTCGAAGCGCTCGGCGACGCGCTCGAAGGCGGCCTGGAGGTCCTCGGTCATCGTCCCTGCTCCGTGGGAGAGCCCAAAGAGTGTGTCTACTCGTCGTTGCCGACGCGGATGACCTGCACCAGCGAGTGCACGGGGACGCCCTCGATCTCGGAGACGCCCTGCTTGTCGACGAGGACGACGCAGCCGACGGGCTCGCCGCCCTCCTCGCGGATGGCCTGGATCGTCTCGGTCATGGTCGTCCCGCTGGTGATGGTGTCGTCGACGACGTAGCACTCCCGGTCGCGGATATCCGCGAAGTTACGCGAGAACGACCCCCCGAGCTCGTCCATGTCGTCGTCGTCCCACTGGTGTTTCCGGGGGGCGTACGTCCCGAGGTCGGTGTCGAGTTCGCGCGCGACCGTCGTCGCGATCGGGGCGCCGGCCTTCTCGATACCGATGGTCAGGTCGACGTCCTCGCCGTCCTTGCCGAGGAGGTCGGCCATGGCGGCGCCGACGTGCCACAGGCGGTTCGAGTCGCGGCCGACGGCGTTCCAGTCGACGTGGATGTCCTCGGGGCTGCCGGCGCTGGGCGCTCGCTCGGTCGCGGCGGTCTGGCCGCGGTCGCTGCGCTCGACCAGCCAGCTGGCGGTCTCCCGGGAGACGTTGAGTTCGTCGGCGATCTCCCCCTTCGAGAGGCCGCGCTCGGCCAGCTCCGCGGCGCTCTCCATGAGGTCGTCGATGTTCTTCATGCCCGCAGCGTTGTCGGCGCCCGGTAATGGACCTTTCCCGTCAGCGGCCCCAGGCCCCGCGAACGCGGCCCGCTCGCCCGCAGCCTTTTGGTCGGCGGGGGCGACCGAACGGGCATGGAACGGTACGACCAGCTGTACCGCCTCTACGACGAGTTCGACACCGCGCGCCTGCGGGCCTACCAGGACTTCGTCGATCTGTTTCCCCCGGTCGACTCCCGCGTGGCCCTCGAGCACTGGGACGAGGCCAGCGACGAGCTCGCCGCCCGCAAAGACGAGATCCGCGAGGCCTTCCCCGACACCGGCGAGACCTTCGCCGCCGTCGCCGCCGCGGCCACCCGCGAGCAGGCCTTCACCGCCCTCGATCTCCTCTCGAAGTACGACCGCGCCGTCAACGCCCTGGTGCTCGACGTCGACGAGACGCTGCGCTCGGCCGGCCGGACCGACAACGAGATCCCCCGCGACACGCTGCACCTGCTGACCGAGTTCCACGAGGACGGCGTCCCCATCGTCGTCTGCACCGGCCAGACCTTGGAGAACGTCAAGGGCTTCATGATCCAGGGGCTGGGCAACGAGCTCGTCCACTCGGGGACGCTCTCGATCGTCTACGAGGCCGGCACCGGGGTGTTCACCCCCGGCCACGGCGGCGACACCAAGCAGCTGCTCTACGAGGACCTCGGCCGCGAGATCCGGACCGTCTTTGATTCGATCCGCTCGCGCGTGCTCTCGGCGGCCCCGCCCGATCTCCGCGCCGGGACCCACCTCCAGGGCAACGAGTTCAACGTCACGCTCAAGCCCAACTTCGAGACCGGCTCCGCCGACGCCCGCGCGGTCGTCGACGAGGCGCTCGTCTACCTGCTCGACCTGCTGGGCGAGGCCGTCGTCGACGAGCGCGACGGCGACGCCGACGCCGATGAGGCCGGCGCGTGGGCCCGGGCCTTCTACGCCGCCCAGGACCCCGAGATCCGCTCCGTGCTGGAACAGTGCGGCGAGACGCCCGGCGTCGCCGCCGCCGCCGTTCCCGACGGGATCGCGACCGTCTTCGAGCGGATCGACGTGGCCTACTACGAGGCCGACGCCGCCGAGATCGGCAGCCTCGAGCTGAACAAGGTCGCCGGCGTCGAGGCGGCTTTCGACGTCCTGGGGATCGAGGACCCATTCTGCGTCGTCATGGGCGACTCCAAGAGCGATCTGCGGGTCATGGAGTGGGTGGCCGAAAACGACTACGGCCTGGCGGCCGCGCCCGAACATGCCTCCCGAGACGTCCTCGAACACGTCGTGGGCACTGACGAACTCGTCTTCGATCCGGGGAAGGCGACCGACGTGCTCGGGACGGTCTACGCGCTCAACAGGCTGGCGCGACTGGAATCGGCGTAGAATCGGCGGCCGTCAGCTCGCTCGCGATCGCTCGTGGGGCGGGCGGGTCAGGCCAGGTGGCCGACTTTGTCGTGTTCGGACGTGAGGTGGAACTCGAGGGTGTCGCCGGGCTCCAGTGGAGAGTCGGCCGACACCGGCTCGGGCTCGCGGCCGGCGTTGCGGACGGCGATGACGTCCGAGCGCAGGCGCTCGCCGTCGAGCATACCCGTCTCGACCTGCGTTCCGACCTCCTCGGCGAGGCGCTCGATGACGTCCCGGACGGTGTCGCCCTCGCGCACGCCGACGTGCGCCTCCTGGGCCCCCACCCGTGCCGCGAGCGATCGGCTGATCTCGATCTGGCACATACTCCCTACTCGTCCCCCCACGAACAAAAAGTTAACTCAAACTCGAAAAAGGTTCGAGGAGTCGGGGAAACGTTTACCGGCAGGCGCGTGGAGAGCCCGGTGATGACAGATACAGCCGGTGGGAGCGCCGATCCGCTCTCGCTGCACGGGGTCGTGCCGCCGGTCGTGACGGCTTTCGACGCCGACGAGTCGGTCGACTACGCCGCGACGGCCGCCCACGCCCGCTTCGTCGTCGAGGCGGGCTGTCACGGCGTCTTCCCGCTGGGCACCAACGGCGAGTTCGCCATGCTCACCCCCGAGGAGCGCCGCGGCGTCGTCGAGGCCGTCGTCGAGGCGATCGACGACGTGCCGGTCGTCGCCGGCGTCGGCGCCGCCAGCACGAGACAGACCGTCGCCCACGCCGAACACGCCGAGTCGGTCGGCGCCGACGGCGTGATCGTCGTCACGCCGTACTACTACCCGCTGGACGGCGCCGCCGCCGTCGAGCACTACCGCCGGGTCGCCGACGCCGTCTCCCTGCCGGTGTACGTCTACCACATCCCCCCGCGGACCGGCAACGCGCTGTCGCTCGACACGCTCGGCGAGCTCGCCGCCATCGACGCCGTCGCGGGCGTCAAGGACTCCAGCAAGGACGTCCCCTGGCTGGCCCAGGCGATCGACGAACACCCCGAGCTGACCTTCCTCTCGGGGTCGGACTCCCTGTTGTTCGCCGGCCTGGAGGTCGGCTGCGCGGGGATGGTCAGCGCCGTCGCCAACGCCTTCCCGGAGCTGGTCGTGGACCTCTACGAGGCGTACGCGGCCGGCGACGAGGCCCGCGCCCGCGAGCTCCAGCGCACCGTCTTCGCCGTCCGCGACGCGTTCAAGGCGGGGCCGTACATGGCCGGCGTCAAGACCGCGCTGTCGCTGCGGGACCTCGAGTTCGACGTCGGCGGATTGCGGTCGCCGCTGCGGACGATGGACGAGTCGGGCGCCCAGGGGCTGGAAGCCGAGTTGACAGAGCTGGGGCTGCTGTAGGCGCTCGATTCCGACGCAACGTTCATGTCCGCGCGCTCACCAGTCGGGGGTATGGCGTTCTCGCTCGGCGACCTCGCGAGCCTGCCGACGCTGGTCGCGGTAGTGATCGTCGGCGTCGCGGCGATGGTCGCCTCGGCGGCCTACCTGGGCGCGTTCGGCCGCGTGCTCGCCGTCCTGATCGCCCTGCTCGTGGTGGTCGCCGGGTTCGCGATCCTGGTCGCGCTGCTGATCCGGCGCCTCAACGCCGACATCGACTCCGAGCGGACCGACCTCCGCCGGGACCTCGACGAGATCCTCGAGGGTGACCCCGAGGAGTGAAGCGGCGGCGCCGGCCGGCGACGCGGGCGCCATCAAGCGTTAGTGCGTGCCGCCCGACCCGACGGCATGGGCATCGACTACGCGGGACTGCGGGATCCGAACGCCGAGTACACGATGCGAGACCTCTCCGCGGAGACGATGGGCTGTCGCGCCGAGCGCGGCGGCGACCGCGACGTCGCCATCACCGACGTCCAGACGACGATGGTCGACGGCAACTTCCCGTGGACGCTCGTACGCGTCTACACCGACGCCGGCGTCACCGGCACCGGCGAGGCCTACTGGGGCGCGGGCGTCCCCGAGCTGATCGAGCGCGTGAAACCGTTCCTCGTGGGGGAGAACCCCCTCGACGTCGACCGCCTGTTCGAGCACCTCGTCCAGAAGATGTCCGGCGAGGGCTCGCTGGCCGGCGCCACCGTCACCGCCATCTCCGGGATCGACGTCGCGCTGCACGACCTGGCGGGCAAGCTGCTGGACGTCCCCGCCTACCAGCTGCTCGGCGGGAAGTACCGCGACGAGGTGCGGGTGTACTGCGACTGCCACGCCGGCGAGGAAGCCGACCCCGAGTCTAACGCCGCCGAGGCCGAGCGCGTCGTCGAGGAACTGGGCTACGACGCGCTGAAGTTCGACCTGGACGTGCCCTCGGGCCAGGAGAAAGACCGGGCGAACCGCCACCTCCGCAACGTCGAGATCGACCACAAGGTCGCCATCGTCGAGGCGGTCACCGAGCGCGTCGGCGACCGCGCGGACGTCGCCTTCGACTGCCACTGGTCGTTCACCGGCGGGACGGCCAAGCGCCTCGCCGAGGCCCTCGAAGACTGCGACGTCTGGTGGCTCGAAGACCCGGTTCCCCCCGAAAACCACGACGTCCAGCGGACGGTCACCCGGGAGACGACCACGCCGATCGCCGCCGGCGAGAACGTCTACCGCAAGCACGGCCACCGCACGCTGCTGGAGGAGCAGGCCGTCGACGTGATCGCCCCCGACCTCCCGAAGGTCGGCGGCATGCGCGAGACCCGCAAGATCGCCGACCTGGCCGACACCTACTACGTCCCCGTGGCGATGCACAACGTCTCCTCGCCGGTGGCCACGATGGCGGCCGCCCACGTCGGCGCGGCCATCCCCAACGCGCTGGCCGTCGAGTTCCACTCCTACCAGCTGGAGTGGTGGGCGGATCTGGTCGAGGAGCCCGTCATCGAGGACGGCCGGATCACCGTCCCCGAGAAGCCCGGTCTGGGCGTGACCCTGGACATGGACGCCGTCGCGGAGCACATGGTCGAGGGGGAGGAACTGTTCGACGGAGCGTGAGCGACGTCGGGCCAGAAAATCCTCGATTTTCGCTGTTCGACGAAGCGTAGCCGCGTCGGGCCAGCGATACTCTACTCGATCGCGACGGTCTGGCCGGTCTCGGCTGACTCGTAGGCGGCCTCGATCGCACGCATGTCGACGAGGCCGTACTCGCCGTCGGCCTCGGGCTCGCGGCCGGCCAGCACGCAGTCGGCGAAGTAGTCGAACTCCTCTTCCATCTGGTCGATCTGGTCGAACGTGGTGTCGACGGTCGTGCCGCCCCGCGAGACGACGAGCTTGCGGGGCTCGTCAGGAAAGAACGCGGGCTCGACGCGGGCGTGGCCCTCGGTGCCGATCACGCGGACGAAACTCGACTGGGCGGCGGCCTGGCTGGCGGTGCAGGACGCGAACACGCCGTCGGGGAACTGGGCGGTGAACGCCGCGCGCTCGTCGGGGACGTCAGCGAAGGCGTCGGCCTCGCTGGCCATCGACGCCTGGACGGCCACGGGGTCCAGCCCCAGGACGAAGCGGGCGGTGTTCAGCGGGTAGATCCCCAGGTCGGTGACGCTGGCGCCCGGGCCGGCGACGTCGGGGTCCAGGCGCCACTGGTCGGGGTCGGGAATCATCTCGAGCAGGGGCTGGGACATGTGGCCGTGGACCTGTGCGGGCTCGCCGAGCAGCCCCTCGCGGAGGAGGTCGCGCAGCCGGCGCACGGCGGGTTCGGTGTGCATCCGGTAGGCGATCATCAGCGTGACGTCGGCTCCGCGGGCGGTGGCGACGAGCTCCTCGGCGCGCTCGACGGAGGCCTCCATCGGTTTCTCACAGAGGATCGCCTTCCCGAGATCGGCGGCGGTGGCGACGTACTCGGCGTGGTGGGCGTTCGGCGTCGCGACGTAGACGGCGTCGTAGGCGTCGCTCGCCCGGCCGTCGTGGAACTGCTCTCCGGTGAGGCCGGTCTCGACGCTGTCGACCGAGTCGACGACGTCCCGGGCCTTCTCGGCGCTGCGGCTCACCGCGACGGTCGTCTCACAGAGGTCGGCGTCGGCGATCGCGGGGATGGCCTCGGCGCGCGTCCACCAGCCCAGCCCGATCACCGCGATCCGCACCGGCCCCTCGTCCGGGTCGCTGACCTGCCAGTCGCGCTCGGCGAAGTCCTCGAGGAACGTCCCCAGATCCATGTCTCCCCCTTCCGGACCCACGCGAAAAGACCTGTGGGTCACCCCCGATCGCTACGCGTCGACGTGGCGGACGACGGTGTGGCGACAGCGCTCGTGGGGGATCAGGTCGTCCGCCCGCTCGGGCGTGCCCGACTCGTGGCCCGCGGCGGCCTCCCGGAGTAGTTCGACCAGCTCGTCGCGGGTCACCGGCCCGCGCTCGTCGATGGCCGCGCGGACGTCCGCACAGACCGGCGAGTCGTCGCGGCCGACCGAATCGACCCACCGGTAGCGGACCTCACCGTCGGCCTGGCGGGCGAACTTCTCGGCGCGGGCGAGCGTCCGGATCGACGCTACCTCCGTGTCGACGACCGTCCGCGCGACCGCGGGGTCGAGGTCGACCTCCCTGGCGATCCGGTCGGCGATCATCGTCCGCGCGTACCCTTCCTCGCGACCCAGTTCGGCCTGGAGGATCTCGGCGACCCGCCGGGCGTCGGCGGCCGCCAGCCCGTAGTGGGCTTCGATCGACGCGGCTCGCGCCGGGACGTCGACGGAGAGCTCGAGCGCCGGCGACTGCTCGGCGGCCGACGCGTCCCCGCCGACGAGCCCGGCGACCCAGCGACGCAGTCCCATTGGCCTCCGTTGCGCCGAGCCGAGTATAAATCTGGGCGGCGTTTCGAAGGCGAGAAGGCGTCTGGCCGGCGTGTTGCGCGCCCTCCCGCCGCGACCGTTCCGCCGCCAGCCCTTTGGCCCGCGACGGCGAGTTCGTGCCATGGAATTACACGCCAGGGAACTCACCCAGGACGTCCGCGAGCTGGGGGACCTGCTCGGGGCGGTCCTGGCCGAGCAGACGTCGCTGTCGGCCCTGGAGACCGTCGAGTCGATCCGGACGGCCTCGATCGCGTACCGCCGCGGCGACGCGGACTCGCGGGCGCCGATGCTGGCGGCCCTCGACGAGCTCGACCCCGCCGAGCAGAACGTCGTCGCGCGGGCGTTCACCACCTACTTCGAGCTGGTCAACCTCGCCGAGGAGCGCCAGCGCGTCCGCGAGCTCCGCGAGGAGAGCCAGGACGGCATGCTGGCCGACAGCGTCGCCGCGGTGGTGAGCCGCCTGGCCGACGCCGACGCCGACCCCGAGACCGTCGAACGCCTCCTCGGGGACGTCCTGATCGAGCCGACGTTCACCGCCCACCCCACGGAGGCCCGCCGCAAGACCATCAAGGCGAAGCTGCGCGCGGTGGCCGAGGACCTCGAGACGCTGGACGAGGTGCGCCTGACCGACCGCGAGCGCCGCGTCGTCGAGCGCGACCTCGAAGCCGCGGTGGTCAGCCTCTGGCAGACGCCCCAGGTCCGCCGGCGCCGCCCCGCGGTCACCGACGAGGCGCTGAACGTCCAGTGGTACCTCGAGAACGTCCTCTTCGAGGTCGTCCCCGCGGTCTACGACGAGCTCGAGCGCCAGTTCGACGAGCAGTTCGACGCGTCGGTGGCCGTCCCCACGCTGTTCGAGTTCCGGTCGTGGGCGGGCAGCGACCGCGACGGCAACCCGCACGTCACCGCCGACGTGACCGAGGCGACGCTGCGGCGCCAGCGCGCGACCGTCCTCCCGCTGTATCGTGACGCCCTCAAGGAACTGTCGGGCGCGCTCAGCCAGGACCGCGACCAGCTCGCCCTCGACGGCGCGTTCGCCGAGCGCCTGGCCGCCGACCGCGAGCGCCTGCCCGGAGTCGCCGCCGACGCCGCCGACCGCTACCCCGACGAGCCCTACCGCCAGAAGCTCAAGCTGATGCGCGAGCGCGTCCTCCGCGTCGACGACGTCCGCGACGGCGGCTACGACCACGCCGCGGAGCTGCTGACCGACCTCCGGACCGTCGCCGACAGCCTCCGGGACAACGACGCCGCGGCCATCGCCGAGCACCACGTCGACCCGTTGATCCGGAGAGTGGACACCTTCGGGTTCACGCTGGCGAGCCTCGACGTGCGCGACCACCGCAAACAGCACACCGCGGCCGTCGCCGCGGCGCTCGCCCGCGAGGACATCGACTACGCCGCCATGGACGAGGGCGAGCGCGTCGCCGTCCTCACGGAGGCGGTTCTGCAGGACCGGCCGGTGATCGACGTCACCGACACCGAGGGCCTCGCGGAGACGCCCGCCCGCGTGCTGGGTCGCTTCGACGCGCTCGCCGACTGGCAGCGCGAGTTCGGCGCCGACGCCGTCGACACCTACGCCGTCAGCATGACCGAAGAGCCCAGCCACGTCCTGGAGGTCCTCTTTCTGGCCGACCAGGCGGGGATCGTCGACCTCCCGGAGTACAGCGGCCTCGACGTCGTCCCCCTGCTGGAGACCGAGTACGCCCTCTCCGGGGCCCGCCGGATCATGGGCACGCTGTTCGAGAACGAGGCCTACGCCCAGGCCGTCGCCGCCCGCGGCGACGTCCAGGAAGTCATGCTGGGGTATTCGGACTCCAACAAGGAGAACGGGTTTCTCGCCGCCAACTGGAGCCTCCTCCGCAACCAGAAGCGCCTGGCGCGGATCTGCGACGACCACGACGTCGCCCTGCGGCTGTTCCACGGCCGCGGCGGGTCGATCTCCCGAGGAGGCGGCCCGATGAACGACGCCTTACTGGCGCTGCCGCGCGAGACCGTCTCCGGCCAGGTGAAGTTCACCGAGCAGGGCGAGGCCATCGCCGAGAAGTACGCCGACCCCGCCATCGCCGAGCGCAACCTCGAACAGATGCTCAACGCTCAGGTGCGCGCCCGCTGGGAGGCGCTGGCCGACGACGCCGACCCCCTCCCCGAGGAGTGGGTGGCGGCGATGGACACCGCCGCCGCCGCCGCCGCCCGCGCGGAGTACCGCGACCTCCTCGAGACCGAGGGGTTCGTCCGCTACTTCGAGCAGGCGACGCCGATCACCGTCATCGAGGACCTCAACCTCGGGTCACGGCCGGCCTCCCGCAGCGACGAGCGCTCCGTCGCGGACCTCCGGGCGATCCCCTGGGTGTTCTCCTGGACGCAGTCGCGCTGTATCCTCCCCGGCTGGTACTCGCTGGCGACGGGACTGGACGCGTACCTGGAAGACGGCGCGGCGCCGGGCGCCGCGGGTCAGTCGAGCGGTGCGGACGGTGAACCGCCGGACGGCGGCGACCTCGACACCCTCCGGACGATGTACCGCGAGTGGGACTTCTTCCGGACGACGATCGACAACGCCGCCGTCGCGCTCGCCCGGACGGACGTCGAGATCGCCCGCGCCTACGCCCGCCTGGCCGACGACGAACTGCGCGAGCGGTTCTTCCCGCGCCTGCGCGAGGAGTACGAGCGGGCGGTCGACCTCGTGACGACCATCACCCACCGCGACAGCCTACTCACCCGCGAGTGGCTCGAAGAGACGATGGCCCGGCGCAACCCCTACGTCGACCCGCTGAACTTCCTACAGATTCGCCTGCTCGACACCGACGACCGCTCGGAACGCGAGCGGCGCACCCTCCGGCTGACCGTCCAGGGGATCGCCGCCGGGATGCAAAACACCGGCTGATCAGGGCTCGGCCAGCGCCTCCGCCAGCACTTCGAGGGGGTGGCGGATCTCGTAGCCGGTGCCGTGTTCCATCTGCATCGCGCAGGTGGGACACTCGGTGAGGCCCGTCTCGCCGTCCGCCTCGGCCATCTCCGCGAACATCTCCTCGCCGATGGACATCGACGTGTCGTACTTCTCGGCCTTCCAGCCGTAGGTGCCCGAGATGCCCGAACAGGAGTCGCCGACGTCCGCGACGGCCACGCCGTCGAGCTCGCGGAACAGCTCGACGGCCTGGCGATCCAGCCCCTGGTTGCGCGCGTGACACGGCGCGTGGTATGCCAGCTCCTGGTCCTCGACGGCGGCCTCGGCGAGCGCGCCTTCCAGGTCCTCGTGAATCCGGAGGTACTCCAGAGCCTCGTACGTACTGGCCGCCACCGCTTCGGTGCCTTCGAAGGAAAAAAGTTCGGGGTACTCCTGGCGCAGCGCCATCGAGCAGGAGGTACACGAGCAGACGGCGTCGTAGCCCTCGCCGACGAGCGTCGAGAGCGAGGAGACGTTCGTCTCGGCGTCGCGGCGGGCGTCCGAAAGCATCCCGTTGGCGAACATCGGCGTCCCCGAACAGCCCTGCTCGGGGACGGCCACCTGGTAGCCGAACGACTCGAACACCCGGACCAGGGCTTTCGCCACCTCGGGGGTGTTGTAGTTGGCGTAACAACCGTGGAAGTACGCGATCCGCTTGTCGGCGTCCGCCTCGCCGCGCTCCTGGCGGGCCGCGCTCGCTCGCTCTCGGGAGGCGGCTTCGCCGCCTCGCTCTGCCCACCACTCGCGGAAGGTCTCGTGAGCGAAGTCGGGGAACTCCCGCTCTGCGGTGACGCCGAAGAGCGTCTCGACGACGCTCCGGACGAGCGAGTTGCCCATGACGGCGTTGGCCAGCCGCGGCACCTTGCTGGCGAGCCAGGCGCTCGTGCGGTAGTTCGCGAGCGCGCGGTTGCGCCAGTAGGTCAGCGAGGTTTTGGACAGCTGCTCGTCGACGTATTCGGCGCGGGCCTCGTTGTGCATCTGGCTGAGGGGGACGTCGGCGGGACACGCCGAGTCACAGCGCATGCAGTTCGAACAGTCCATGATCGAGTCGTCGACGTCGGCGTCGTCCTTGCGCTTCAAGCGCCACTGCTCGGGCCCCTGGAACTTCGGGCCGGGGAAGTCGTCGTCGACTTCGGCGACCGGACAGTTGGTGTCGCAGGTCGAACACTTGTAGCAGTCGTCGGCGCCCGCCCGGAGGTCCAGATCGGACTCCGGGAAGACCTCGACGGGCTCGAACGACTCCTCGTCGGCGGGGTGGTCGGCCGGCTGTGCGCCGTCGTCTGGTGGGGATCCTGCGTCGCTCATTGTGCCTCCTCGGCCGCGCGCGTCCCGGCGCGATGGCCCGTCGCCAGCGAGACGCCGGCGCCTGACTTCTCGGCCGCGAAGTCGTAGTTGCCCAGCACGCTGCCGGCCGCTCGCAGGTTCGAGAACTCCGGCCGGCCGCCGGCGTCCGTCGGCCGCAGCTCGGCGTCGGGGTCGACGCCGAAGCGGGCGAACGGGTGGGCGCCGAAGGCGTCGTCTTCGAACCAGTCGTAGCGGTCCGGCGGCTGGGCGACGTGACAGTCGAAGATCGGCTCGGTCACCCGCTGGCGGTTCGAGTCCAGGCCCTTGCCGACGAGCCCGCCGGTCGCGAGGACGAACTGCTCGGCCGCGTAGGGGACCTCCCTCCCCGTGCGGTCGACCAGCACCGCGTCGAGCCGGTCGCCGTCGGCCTCGTAGCCGACCGCGGGGTTGCCCGACTCGACGCGGACGCCGGCGGCGTCCAGCGCGTCGAACAGCCGGTCCTCGAGGCGCACGCCCGGGAGGCTCGGCGGCCCCATCGGCACCTCGAAGACGGCGGCACCGAGCCGGTCGGCCAGGTCGGCCCGCACGGGCGCCGCCTCGTCGTCGCCCAGCACCGCCGGGAACCCAAGGCGGGGCTCGCCGTCGCGGCGGGTCTCTATCAGGTCGGCAAGCGCCGCGCGGACGCCGACGCCGTCGCCGGTCGCCGCGTCCCGGTCGAGCAGGTGGGCGTATCGCGTGACCTTCGCGTCCGCGTCGAGCTCGATCGGGAACTCGACGGTGACGCCGCGCGCGTCGAAGGGCACGCCGGCCGCCTCGAGGTGGGCGGCGGCGAGCGGCGCGTCGAACGCCGGCAGGCGCTCGAACCCCACCAGCAGGACGTCGCGGTCGTCGCTGGCCACCCCGGCCGCGGCGCTCGCGGGGTACCGCGCCGTGGGCTTGACCGTCCCGCCGTGGGTGGGGACCAGCGCGTTCCGGCTGGTGTGGCTGCCTTCGTAGGTATCGCCCACCGCATCGTCGAACAGGGCCAGCCCGGCCGCGACGGCCTCGCGGCCGACGACGGCGTAGGGGTGGTCGGCCGGCAGGTCCTCGAGGGCGTCGAGGGGGTCCGCGAGCGGGCCCTCGCCGTCGGGCGTGTACCCGAGGACGTCGACCAGGCCGCTGGCGTGGCGCAGCGTGCTCTGCTTGGCCGAGAGGAGTCGCACGAGCGCGCCTGTCTCGGCGGCCGCGAGGGCGGCGCCGATGCCGGCGAGCCCGCCGCCGACGACCAGGACCTCCGACTCAATCGCCACCGCGGCCACCTCCGTCGGTGCCCTGGCGGGCGTCGCCGGCCGCGCCCGCGCCGGGGCCGGGGTCGAAAGCGTCGAAGTCGACGCGCTCGTCGCGGTCCGCGGGGTCGCGGTCGCGGTTCATCGTCGTCGCGTGCAGCGCGTAGTTCAACATGGCCTGGGAGAGCTGTTCGCCCCACAGCGCGTGGCGCTGGCCCTTCCAGCGCTCCTGGGTGAGTTCGTCCAGCGCGGCGCGGGCCTGGGCGGGCTCGAACTCGGGGTGGAGCTCGCTGGCCATCGCGTGGGCACAGAAGCCGCCCTGGCAGTTGCCCATCGCGGCCCGCGTCCGGATGCGCACGGCGTTGAGGTCCGAGCCGGCCTGGTCGATGGCGTCCCGGAGTTCCGCGCGGGTGACGGCCTCGCAGGTGCAGATCACCGGGTTGGGATCGTCGGTCTCGAGCACGTCGGCGGCGCGGTCGCCCAGGCGCTGGCTGCTCCGGCGGGCGATCGGCGAGGACAGGCCGAAGTCGTCCATGGCTCCCTCGAGGACGCCGGGGTCTCGACTCCCGGGCAGGGGCTCGTCCGCGGTCCGGCAGGTGCCCGAGACGCCCAGCGTCTCGCAGACGTGGTCGCCGACGCGCTCGGCCATCAGGCGGTAGGTGGTGAGCTTCCCGCCGACGATGGAGGTCATGCCGGGCAGGTCGTCGCGCTCGGCGTGGTCGAGCAGGAAGAAATCGCGGGTGATGTCCGTCGGGTCCGCGGTGCCCGCGTCGGGCGGTTCGTACAGCGGCCGGACCCCCCAGTACGAGCGGAGGGTCCGGGCCTCCTTCAGTACGGGCAGCAGCTTCGAGAGCTCGTCGATCAGCAGGTCGACCTCCCACTGTTCCTCGGGGTAGCCCTCTGGGTCGTCGACCTCCTGGTCGGTCGTCCCGAGGATACAGGTGGTCTCGTGGGGGACGACGATGTCGGCGTCGCCCTTGGGCCGACAGCGGTTGATCACCGTATCGACCTGCCGGACGTTCATCACGGTCATGACGCCCTTCGAGGGGCGCACTTCGACGTCGACGCCGGCCATCGCGCCGATCCGGCCGGCCCAGGCGCCCGTGGCGTTGATCACGTGGTCCGCTTCGATGCGCTCGGTCGTGCCCGCGACGCCGTGGTCGCGCTTGCCCGAGCTGTCCTCGTGGCGCACCGCCACGCCGACGACCTCCCCGGCCTCGACGAGGACGTCCGTCACTTCGGCGTGGGGTTCGATCCGCGCGCCTTGGCGCTCGGCGTCGAGGGCGTTGGCCACGCAAAGCCGGAAGGGGTCGATTGCGCCGTCGGGGACGGCGATCGCCCGCTCGACGTCCGCGGCGAGGTAGGGCTCGCGCTCGCGGGCCTCCGCCCCCGAGAGGACCGCCGCTGGAATGTCGCACGCCTCGCACCCCCGGAGTTTCTCCTCGAAGTACGCGTCGTCGTCCTCGGGCCGCTGGACGAACAGCCCGCCGGTCATCTCGACGCAGTGGGCGGCGACGTCGGCGAGCACGCGCGTCTCCCGGATGCACTCTCTGGCACTGGACTGGTCGGCGACCGCGTAGCGCCCGCCGCTGTGCAGCAGGCCGTGCATCCGCCCCGTCGTCCCGTGCGTGAGGGTTCCCTGCTCGACCAGCGTCACGTCGACGCCGCGCATCGCGAGGTCCCGGGCGACCCCGCAGCCGGTCGACCCGCCCCCGATCACGAGGACGCTCGCTGTGTCTGCCATCCTCCTGTGGCCCCCATTGCCCCCCGCGTACATATCTTTACCGCAGGGCCGGCACCACCAGTAAATATCTGTGCGGTGGCGCGGCCGGTCGCCTGCCCGCCCAGTCGTCCGGTGCGCCCGATTCCCGCTGGCGTGCCTTCTCGCTCCGTTTCGTACCGCTGGCGCCGCTCCCGCCGGGTCGGACCGCAGCCCCACTCTGGCCTGCGCAACACTTATCCCGGACTGCCGGGTTCTTTACCCCTATAGCGGTGCTGGTGGTAAAGAACGCCGCCGGTGCCGGCGACGCGGTGAGCCAACCATGTCAACGGACACGTACGTCGGCGCGATCGACCAGGGGACGACGGGCACGCGGTTCATGGTCTTCGACCACGGGGGCCAGGTCGTCGCCAACGCCTACGAGACGCACGAACAGATCTACCCGGCGCCCGGCTGGGTCGAGCACGACCCGGTCGAGATCTGGGAGAACGTCACGGCCGTCGTGACGCGGGCGCTGGCCGCGGCGGACCTCGACCCCGAGCAGCTGGCGGCGCTGGGAATCACCAACCAGCGCGAGACGACGGTCCTCTGGGACGCCCGGACGGGCGAGCCGGTCCACAACGCCGTCGTCTGGCAGGATCGGCGGACGACCGACCGGATCGAGGAGCTCGAGGCCGAGGACAAGAGCGAGTGGATCCGCGGGAAGACCGGCCTGGAGGCCGACGCCTACTTCTCGGCGACCAAGGCCGAGTGGCTGCTCGAGGAGGCCGACGTCGCCGGGGACGCCCGCGAACGGGCCGCCGCCGGCGAGCTCGCGCTGGGCACCGTCGACGCCTGGCTGATCTACAACCTCACGGGCGAGCACGTCACGGACGTCTCGAACGCCTCGCGGACCATGCTGTTCGACATCCACGAGCTGGCGTGGGACGACGAGCTGCTGGCGGAGTTCGGCGTCCCGCGCGCGGCCCTGCCCGAGGTGCGCCCGTCCTCGGACGCGAACTACTACGGGACGACCGACCCCGACGGGTTCCTCGGCGCCGAAGTGCCCGTCGCGGGCGCGCTGGGCGACCAGCAGGCCGCGCTGTTCGGGCAGGCCTGCTTCGACGCGGGCGACGCCAAGAACACCTACGGCACGGGCTCGTTCTTCCTGCTGAACACCGGCGAGGAGGCCGTCGAGAGCGAGCGCGGCCTGCTGACGACCGTCGGCTTCCAGCGCTCGGGCGAGCCCGTCCGGTACGCCCTCGAGGGGTCGATCTTCGCCACTGGCGCCGCCATCGAGTGGCTCGCCGACGTCGACCTCATCGAGGACCCCGCCGAGACCGCGGCGCTGGCGCGGTCGGTCGACTCGACCGACGACGTCTACCTCGTCCCGGCGTTCACGGGCCTCGGCGCGCCCCACTGGGACGGCCGCGCCCGCGGGACCGTCGTCGGCATGACCCGCGGCACCCGCCGCGAGCACCTCGTGCGCGCGACGCTGGAGGCGATCGCCTACCAGACCCGCGACGTCGCCGAGGCGATGGCCGCCGACAGCGGCATCGCGCTGGACCGCCTGCGCGTCGACGGCGGCGCCGTGAAAAACGACTTCCTCTGTCAGCTCCAGGCCGACGTCGTCGGCGCCGACGTCGTCCGCCCGGAGGTCGACGAGACCACGGCCCTCGGGGCGGCCTACGCCGCCGGCCTCGCCGTCGACTACTGGGAGACCGTCGACGAACTCCGGGCCAACTGGCGGGTCGACCGCCGGTTCGAGGTCGCAGAGTCCGGCGCCTACGACGCCAACTACGAGCGCTGGCAGGCCGCCGTCGAGCGCGCGAAAGGCTGGAGCCGCGACGGAGGGGACTGACCCGTGGCGCCCGCGCCGCCGCTTCTCGCCAGCGAGGATGGCCGCCCGCCGCGCGTGACCGCCTGCGACCCGCGGGTGTGCCAATGGACCTGACCGCCCGCATCCGGCGGCGCCAGCGCTCGGGCGGCGGCGACCGCCTCGTCGTCGACGCCGAGGCGATCAGCCCGGTCGCCCACGTCGCCGAGCCGACCGCCCGCGGGTCGATCCTGGAGCGGCTGCTCGACCACCTCGACCCGGTCTTCGCCGGGGACCTCCCACCCGACGCCTACGTCTGGGGGCCACAGGGCGCGGGCAAGTCCGCCGTCGTGACCGCGCTGTTCGACCGTCTGGACGCGGAGCTGTCCCCTTCGCCGTCGGCCATCTACACGACCACCCGCCCGCAGGCCGACGGGACGCCCGCGTTCGCCTACGTCGACGCCCGCCGCGCGAGCAGCTCCTTCGCGCTGTACCACGCGATCCTCGACGCCACCGTCGAGACGTCCGTCCCCGGGCGCGGCGTCGGCACCGAGGAACTGCGCTCGCGCCTGCGCGACGCCCTCGCCACCCCCGACGCCGGCGCCGTCGTCGCCGTCGACCACGTCGGCGAGCCCGAGACCCTCGATCTGTCCGCCCTCCGCGAGGCGCTCGACCCGGTCGGTCCCGCGCTGGCCTGGGTCGCCGTCGGCCGCGAGGACCCCGCCGCCGTCGGCGACGCGGCCCTGCCGCCCGAGCGCATCGAGGTGCCCGCCTACCGCCGCCACGCGCTGGTCGACGTGCTCACGGGCCGCGCCTCGGCCGGCCTCGCCGATCGCGCGCTCGGCCACGACCAGATCCGCGCGCTCGCCGACTGGGCCGACGGCGACGCCCACGACGCCCTGGCCGCGCTGCTGG
>JBDGSW010000060.1:18829-19072 GCA_042217345.1 Haloarculaceae archaeon | reverse complement strand
TGCGTGAAGTCGACGTCGTTGCGCTCGTAGTTCAGGTCGACCAGCCGCGCGAGCACGGCGTCGCGGTCGATCCGCTGGCCCACCTCCAGCTCCAGGGACATGTCGACGTAGTTGCGCGGGTCACCGAGGCCGTAGATCGCAGACACGGAAGCGACGACGATCACGTCGTCGCGGGTGAGCAGCGAGCGCGTCGCCGAGTGGCGCAGGCGGTCGATCTCGTCGTTGATCGAGGCGTCCTTCTCG
>JBDGSW010000060.1:0-18735 GCA_042217345.1 Haloarculaceae archaeon | reverse complement strand
GTAGTAGTCGTAGTAGGAGACGAAGTACTCGACGGCGTTGTCGGGGAACAGTTCCCTGAACTCCTCGTAGAGCTGGGCCGCGAGCGTCTTGTTGTGCGCGAGCACCAGCGTCGGCTGCTGGACCTCCTCGACCACCCACGAGACGGTGTTGGTCTTGCCCGAGCCCGTCACGCCGAGCAGAGTCTGTTTATCCATTCCCTGGGCGTACCCGGCGGCCAGCTGCTCGATGGCCTCGGGCTGGTCGCCCGCGGGCTCGAATGGCGCGTCGACGCGGAAGTCCCGATCCACGTCGGGCCGGTCCGGGGAGAGGGGACTGCCGGAGGTGTCGCTCATTGGCAGGTATCACGCGTTCGAGGCACTTCAGGCGCTCGCTTGCGGGGGGTGGCGGCGAGGCTCCCCGAGGAACCCACGTTTTTCCGCCAGTTTTTGCCCGACCGAGGGCCGTGCCCGAGGGAGGGGAAAAAGTGGCACTTCAGGCGCTCGCTTGCGGGGGTGGACCGGTCCGGGAGACCGAGAACTAACTGCCTCGGCGTTGAAGCCACCGGCGCCATGCAGGTGTTCTGCACCGACGGGACGGTCTTTGCCTGTCAGGACTACGAGCTCACCGAATACGGCCTGAAGCTCTACGGCCAGGAGGCCGACGCGGACGACGATCGCTACGCCAGCGACCGCGAGCCGATCGGGTTCGTCCCGTTCGATCGGCTGTGGTACGTCCTGCCCAGCGGCGTCGTCTCCACGTCGTACCCGGTTCCGCCGCAGCCGACGCCGGTGGCACAGACACAGCAGGCGACGCCGACGGAACGGGGCCAGCAGCCGCCCGGACAGCCGGTCGCGACGACTCAGTCCCAGCCGTCGGGGAGCCCGGGCGGACAGACCTGAGCGGCCGCGTCAGGCGTCGGCTGGCTCGGCGGCCGTCGGCTGCCCGACGTCGGCCGTCCGGCGGTGGAGCGAGGTCACGCACAGCAGGGAGACGACGCCCGCGGCGGCGGCCAGGCCGAACATGACCCGGTAGCCGAGCGGCGTGTAGACGCGCGCGCCGGCGATGGTCTGGCCGGTCCAGTACGCGTCGAGGATCGCGCCCATGGCCGTGGGGAAGACGGCCGCGCCGGCGAACCCGACGGCGTTGACCGCGCCCGTGGCGACGCCGGAGGCCGCCGCTCCGTGGCGGTTCTTCACCACGGTGTACCCCAGCGAGAACGCGCCGGCGAGGAAGCTCGCGGTGAAGAACAGCAGGCCGAGGGCCGGCAGCGGCGGCGCGCCGACGACGGCCAGGAGCGCGAACGCTGCGGTGTAGAGGGCGCTGCCAGCGACCATCAGCTCGGTCCGCCGGCCCAGCGAGTCGGATATCCGGCCGACGACGGGCGGGCCGACGAGCAGGCCGACGCTGCCCAGCAGCGTCAGCGTCGAGGCGGCCGTGACCGACATGCCGTACACCTGGGCGACGTACGGGACGCCCCACAGGCCGATGACGGTGATGTTGACGCCGGTCGAGGTTAACAGGGCGAGCCCCGCCAGCCAGGTCTCGCGCTCTGCGAGCACGACCCGGACGTTGCGCACGACCTCCCGCAGCGACAGCGTCTGCGCCGAGGCCACGCTCTCGATGGGGTCGAGGCCGGCGTCGGCCGGCGTGTCCCGGGCCAGCGCCCAGACGCCAGCGGCGATACAGAGGCCGACCGCACCGATCCCCAGCAGCGTCGTCCGGACGCCGACCGCGGCCACGGTGACCGCCAGTGGCGTCGTCGCCAGGACGCCGCCGAGGCCGGCGACGCCGACCGTGAGCCCGCTCATCTGGGCGAACTCGCCCGGGCGGTACCAGTTCGCGCAAAAGCGCAGGATGGCGATGAAGATCACGCTGCCACCCAGGCCGATCAGCAGCCGGGCGAGGAACGCCACGGCGTAGGAGTCGGCCAGCCCGAACGCCAGCCCGCCCAGGCTCATCACGGCCGTCCCCGCCGTCGCGGTCCGGCGGATGCCGAGCCTGTCCGCCAGGACGCCCGCCAGCACCTGCATCGGTGCGTACACGTAGAAGAACGCCGAGTGCAGCGTCCCGAGGCCCGTCCCGGTCGTGTCGAACGCCGCCATCAGGTCCGCGGAGAGGACCGCCGTCGAAAGGCGGTGTACGTTCACCAGGAGGAACGCCGTCGCCAGCGCTCCCCAGACGATCCACCGACGCTGCGTGGGATCCGACCAGAGCCGCATCATCGCTCCGACAGTCGGCTCGTGGAAAAACGTTCTGTCGCTCACGTCCGGTGAATCGGCGGCGGAAACGGAGCCAGCGGTTTTTGTGATTCCCCCGGTCTCGTGGTTCATGGACGCCGCCCTCCCCGTCCGGGTCGTCGAGATCGAACCCGGGACCGTCCACCGCGAGCCCCGGCGCTCGCGACACGTGCGCGTCCGCCTCCCCGACGGGCCGACTGTCCGGGTGTACGACCCCCGGTCGGTCGTCACGCCCGACGCCGTCGGGACCGAGCGCACGCTCGAACTCGCGGCCGTCGTCGCCACCGTCGAGGCGGCCCCCGGCGCCGAGACCGGGCTCGACGTCGCCGAGGGATCGGTCCCGGAGTTTCGGGGGCTGGTGGTCGCGTTCGACGCCGCGGGCGAGGAGGCCGTCCTCGACGTCGGCGCGGGCACCGTCCGGTTCGACACCGTGACCGTCGACCGCCGGGTCCACGTCGGCGACGTCGTGCGACTGCGCCGGCCGGTGGTCCACGTCGAGTCGATGACGCCGGCGGGCCAGCCCTACGACGGCTTCCTCGGCCAGCTCGAGGCGGCCGACGCCGCCGATCGGCGCGTGGCGGCGCGGTACCTGGGCTTTCGGGGCTCCGAGCGGGCGGTCGGGCCGCTGGTCGAGCGGTTCCGCGCCGAGCGCTCGCCCGCGGTGCGGGAGGCGATCGTCACCGCGCTGGGCCGGCTGGCGATCACCGCGCGCCGGCCGGCCGCCGCCCCTAACCCGCGGGTGCGCTCGACCCTGGAGGCGGCCACGGGCGACGAGGCCGAGCGGGTCCGCGTCGTGGCCGACGAGTGGGTCGAGCGCGTCTCGACGCACTGGTCGCGGTGAGCGGGCGCGGTCCGGCCGCGCGGCTCAGGCGTCGGTGGCCGTGCGCCGGTGGAGGAGCGCTGCCGCGACGGCCGCGATCAGGCCGGCGACGGTCGCCAGGCCGAACGCGTAGCGATAGCCCAGCACCGAGTAGACGCGCGCGCCGTTGATCGTCTCGCCGGTCCAGTAGGCGTCGAGCACCAGCCCGAACAGCGTCGGAAACAGCCCCGCGCCGACGAACGCCATCGTGTTGACCGTCCCGGTGGCCACGCCGCTGGCTCCGCTGTGGTGGCGCTCCTTGACGACGGCGTACCCCAGCGCGTAGGCCCCGCCGAGAAAGCCCACGGCGAAGAACACGCCGGCCACCACGAGCCGCGGTGGCCGACCCGTGACCGCCAGGAGGGCGAAACAGCTCGCGAACGCGAGCTCGCCGAGCGTCATCAGCCTGGTCCGGCGGCCGAGCCGGTCAGAGAGCCACCCGATCGTCGGCGGGCCGACGAGCAGGCCGGCGCTCCCCAGCAGCGTGTACGTCGAGGCCCGCGTCACGGACATCCCGTAGGTCTGGACGAGGTACGGCACCCCCCACAGGCCGAAGACGGTGATGTTGACGCCCGTGCCGCACAGCATGACCAGCCCGACGAGCCAGGTCAGCCGCTCCCGGAGGACTGCGCCCGCGTTGACGGCGACCGCACGCAGCGATGGCGTGTTGGCCAGCGGAACCCCGTCGATCGGTTCGAGGCCCGCGTCGGTGGGCGAGTCGCTCGCGAAGACGTATGCCGCCGCGGCCAGGCCGAACCCGATCACACCCGTCCCCAGCAGCGTCTCGCGCCAGCCGAACGCCGCGACTGCCAGCGCCAGCGGCGTCGTCGCGAGGATCCCGCCGAACCCTGACACCGCGACGGTCAGGCCGCTCATCCGGGCGAACTCCCCCGGTCGGAACCAGTTCGCACAGAAGCGGAGAATGGCGATGAACAGCAGGCTCCCGCCGAAGCCGAGCAGCGCCCGCGCGAGGAACGCGACGAGGTACGACTGGGCCATCGCGAAGCCGATCGCGCCGACGCTCATCACGACCGTGCCCACGGTGACGGTCCGGCGGCTCCCCACGCGATCGGCGACGAACCCGGCGGGCAGCTGCATGACCGCGTAGATCACGAAAAACGAGGCGTGCAGCGTCCCCAGCGCAGTGCCCGTCGCGTCGAAGGCGCCCGTGAGCTGCTCGGCCAGCACGGCGGTCGACAGCCGGTGGACGCTGACCAGCGCGTACGCCGCCGCCAGCGCCGTCCAGGCGATCCAGCGCCGCTTCGTCGGATCCGACCAGATTCGCACGCGTTCCCCTGGGCCCCTGCAGATGTTAAACGTTCCTGGGCCGGCGAGAGCCGTCGGTCGCCCGACGCCGGTCGAGAGTGAACAATGTTACCGAAACGCGCGGAGGACGACCCCCGGCGGGGCCGGTCAGCAGACCGGCTTGGGGTTGACGCCCTGGGCCTCCAGCTCCTCGACGTACTCGTCGTAGGCGGCCTCGATCACGTCGACGGCGGCCTCGTGGGCGCGGGCCAGCGCGTCGTCGGGGTCCTCGCCAGCCTCGGGCTCGACGACGCGGGCCAGCACCTCGCGGGCGCGCGAGACGTTCGCGTCGACGTCGTCGTCGACCGTCCGCAGCTCGTCGGCCGCCTGCGGGTCCGCCTGGCCGACGAAGAAGCCGACGGCCTGGCTGGTCTTGGCGGCCGTCACGAGCGACCAGCCGAGAAAGCCGCCGACGCGCTCTTCGGGCGTCTCGAGGTGCTGCAGCGCCGTGACGATCGCCGGGTGGTCGGCGTCCTCGTAGTCCGCGTCGTCGGCGATGGCCGCGGCCTGTTCCGCGGAGAGCTCGGCGACGGACTCGAAGAGGTCGCGCTGGGCCGCGGCCGAATCGTCGACCCACGTCTCGAAGACGTCGGCGGCGCCGGCGAACCAGTTGGCCAGCGCGGCGCGGACGTGCGCCTCGTCCATCTCCCCGCCAGTGTCGGCGTACAGCGACTTCGAGGAGCCCAGCCGGGAGAGTTCGGTGTTGGCGTCCTCGCGAACGTCGTCCGTGAAGTCCTCGATGTCCATGTCCGTTCGTGCGCCCGGAAGCGGCTTGTATGCATCGACGTGACCGGCTCGCGCCACTCTGGCGCGCGCCGACCGCTCACTCACCGGCCGCGACGGCCACGGTGAGCTCCCCGTCGCGTTCGACCGCGACGACGTGATCGGCGTACCGGAAGGAGACGGCCATCGGCCCCGGGTCGGACGCCGGCCCGCTCGCGAACAGCGCCTCCAGCGCGTCCGGGTCGACCGCCGCCGAGAGCGGGGGCAACGCCAGCGGCTCGACGTCCGCCGCGCTCGCCACCGTCCGCACGACCGCCGCGGCGAGCCCCTCGGCCGACGACAGCGCCGTTCGCGGCGGGTCGTCCCCCGCCGACCCGGCGTCCTCTCCGCCCATTTGTGTCCGCGATTTCCGTCCGACCCGCATAAGTCACCTGCCAGACATCCATCGGCATTTATATCGGCGTCGCCCGGACGGCGCTCGAAGCAGTCGGCGACCGCCCGCAAAATTCCGCGCTGACAGTTCCGGGCGGCGGCGACCCACGGCGAAGCTGTCGGCCGTCCCGACGGGTGACCGGGATCGCGAAAACAGCGGCCCCTCTGGCGGCCGAGACGGCCGAGAGGCCTCGTTCCCTACGGTCACTCGGCCTCGCCCGTGCTTCGCGGGTCGCTACGCTCCCCGTTCCGCCTCGAGGCCTCTTCCTTCACTTCGTTCAGTCGTCGGCCTCGCCCTTGCTTCGCGGCTCCCTGCGGTCGCCGCTCCGCCTCGAGGCCGCCTCCTTCACTTCGTTCAGTCGTCGGCCTCGCCCTTCTCGATCGGCGCCCCGACCAGATTCCCCCACTCGGTCCAGGACCCGTCGTAGTTGATCGCGTCGTCGTACCCCAGCAGCTCGTGGAGCGCGAACCACGCGACCGACGAGCGCTCGCCGATCCGGCAGTACGCGACGGTGGTCTCCTCGCCGGAGATGCCCTGCTCAGCGTAGAGCTCGCGGAGCTCGTCGGCGTCCTTGAACGTGCCGTCGTCGTTCGTGACGGCCGCCCACGAGATGTTGCGCGCGCCCGGGATGTGGCCGCCGCGCTGGGCGGTCTCCTGCAGTCCCGGCGGAGCCAGGACCTCGCCGGAGAACTCCTCGGGCGAGCGGACGTCCACGAGGGGCACGCCGCGGTCGATGGCCTTCTCGACGTCCTCGCGGTACGCGCGGATGGACTCGCGCGGGCCGGCGGCGTCGTACTCGACGGCCGAGAACTCCGGGACCGCCTCGGTCTCGGGGTAGTCGTTCTCGACCCAGTAGTCGCGGCCGCCGTCGAGCAGCCGGACGTCGTCGTGGCCGTAGTACTTGAACTGCCAGTACGTGTACGCGGCGAACCAGTTCGAGTTGTCGCCGTACAGCACGACCGTCGACTCGTCGCTGATGCCGTGGCTGCCCAGCAGCTCCTCGAAGTCGTCCTTCTCGAGGATGTCGCGGGTGGTCTGGTCCTGCAGCTGGGTCTCCCAGTTGAAGCCGATCGCCCCCGGCGCGTGGCTCTCCTCGTACAGTTCGGTGTCGACGTCGACCTCGACCAGGCGGTAGGCCGGGTCGTCGCTCTGGAACTCCTCCAGGTGGTCCTCGACCCAGTCCGCCGAGACGAGAACGTCCTTGGCGTAGTCGCTCATGTGCGTTCGGACATTCTACGACCAGCCCCTTAGTCCTACGAGTGGGGGCACGTTCCGCCACTCCTCCCCCCTGCCGGCAGGCCTTGCCGATTCGGGCGCGCCCCGGCCGGGGTAGCCTGCCGGTCGACCCGCCTGCGATGCGAGCACGGCACCGACTGCACCCCGTCGACCCGTCGCGCACCGTTGTGCGCAGTGTGTCAGCAACTATTGCCGCCGGCTCTGACGACGTCGGGTATAAACACTTGAAACGCCGGCTGGCGTAGCGCGACCCATGAGCGACGCAGTGGTTTCGGCGGAGTGGCTCGCGGCGCGCCTGGACGAGGTGGCGGTGGTCGACGTCCGGGACGCCTGGGAGTTCGACGGCATCGGCCACGTCCCCGGAGCGGTCAACATCCCGTTCGACGCCTTCCGCGCGGGCGAACACGACGAGGGCGCCGGCGAGACGGGGATGCTCCCCGGCGGCGACGTCTTCGCCGCCATCCTGGGCGAGGCCGGCATCGACCGCGGCGACGAGATCGTCGCCTACGACGACATGCACGGCGTCTTCGCCGCGCGCTTTCTCGTCACCGCCGAGCTGTACGGCCACGACCCCGCGAAGCTCCACCTGCTCGACGGCGACTTCTCGGCGTGGCAGCGCGAGCGCGAGACGACGAGCGAGCCCGCCGACGTCGCGGCGACCACCTACGCGGTGGCCGACCCCCGCGAGATCGAGACGCCGCTGGTCGACGCCGACGACGTCGCCGCGGCCGTCGACGACCCCGACGCGGTGATCGTCGACACGCGCGAGCCGGAGGAGTACGCGGACGGTCACGTTCCCGGCGCGGTCCAGCTGGACTGGCGCGAACTGGTCGACGACGAGACTCGCGGGCTGAAACCCCGCGCGGAGATCGAGGCGATCCTCGACGATCGGGGGATCACCCGCGAGAAGCGCGTGGTTCTGTACTGCAATACGGCGCGGCGGATCAGCCACACCTACACCGTCCTCCGGTACCTCGGATACGAGGACGTGGGCTTCTACGAGGGGAGCCTGACCGAGTGGGAGCGCGAGGGCCGACCGCTAGCCACGGGCGAGGACGAGAGCGCCTAGTCGTCGACGGCGGGCTCGACGCCCGTCTCCGCGGCCAGCAGGTTGCTCGCCTCGAGCACCAGCCCGACGGCCAGCGGGCCGGCGATGAAGCCGACGAGGCCGACGGTCAGCACGCCGCCGGTGAACCCCACGAAGTAGAGGCTGCCGGGCATCCCGGCGGTGATCGAGGCCAGCCGGGGGCGGATCAGCGCGTCGGGGAGGAAACCCACGAGCACGAGCCCGAGCGACGTCACCAGGATCGCGGCCGGGACGTTCCCGACCGTGAGCTGGTAGACCGCGAGGACGGCCACCAGGAAGCTCGGGCCGACGATGGGGATGAACTGCAGCAGGCCGGCCAGCACCGCGAGCACGAGCGCCGACTTGTAGCCCAGCCCCGCGAAGACCGCCCACGCGATCAGGAAGGTGCCGAACGCCGTCGCCGCCTGGAGGACGTAGATGGCGTACAGCGTCGAGCGCACCCGGTCGTGGAACGCGAGCGCGACGTCGTGGTACGTCGGCGGGACCAGTTCCAGCACCGCGGCGCGGAGGTTGTGGGGCTGGAGCAAGAGCGCGTACACAAGAAGAACGAACAGCGCCGCCTTCAGGCCGATCACGGGCGCCACCGTCGCGACGTTGACCGCGATCCCGGTCAGGCTGCGCTGGACCAGTTGCAGCGAGTGGCTGACGTCGACGACGTACTCGAAGCCGAAGGCCGCCACCGGGATCTGGGCCGGCAGCTGGCGCACGAAGTCCAGCAGGGGCTGGCGGTGACCGTACACCGCCGCGACGATCGGCGCGACGATCACGACCACCGCCAGAAAGCCCGCGAGCGTCGCGATCGCGGCCGACACCCGCCGGCCGACCCCCCGCCGCGCGAGCCACTGCCGGACCGGATAGAGCACGTACGCGACCGTGATCGCGAAGAAGACCGTCCCGATCACGTCGTAGAGGACGACCGCCGCGACGCCCACGAGGGCGAGGAGAATCCCCAGCAGCGCCAGGCGCCGGTCCGACAGATCGGGAGACACGACAGCCGGTTCGCTACCCGGGCTCAAAACGTTTGGTGGCACACAGGTCACCCGTCGGACGAGACGGCCTCGGCGAGGCCAACCAGTCGACCGAGACGCGTCCCGACCGACCCGCTCAGGGCACCACGCCGACGGTGAGCAGGGTGCCGAACTCGCGGTAGCGCTCGATCATCGCCTCGCGGGAGTCCCAGTCCTCGGTGGGGAACGCCTCGGCGGGCGGGATCTCCGTCTCGCGGTCGGGAACGTTGTCCTGGCTGGCGACGTGGAAGCCGGCCGCCCGGAAGGCCTCGCGGTACTCGCGGGCGCTCCAGCGCGTCATCTCGACGCCGACCAGCTCGGGCCAGTGGTGGGAGTGGACGTTCTCCTCGTAGAAGTTGACGGCGCAGGAGAACGTCCCGCCGGGCCGGACGACGCGGCGGAGTTCCCGCAGGGCGGCGTGAGGGTCCTCGGCGTAGTAGAAGGCCTCCATCGAGACGCAGTGGTCGATCGAATCGTCGGCGAACGGGAGGTGCTCGAAGTCGCCGACGAGGAACGTCACGGCAGGATCGTCGGTGTACCCGCGGGCATTGGCCGCCATCTGCGGCGCGGCGTCGAGCCCGTAGACGCGGCCGGCGCCCTTCGTCTCGGCGAGCGCGCGCCCGGCGTAGCCGCTGCCACAGCCCAGGTCGAGCACGGTGTCACCGGCTCGCGGCGCCTCGCCGTCGCCGCTCGCTCGTTCCGAGGCGCTTCGCGCCTCGCCCTCGACCGGCATCCGCGCCAGGACGTGCTTGGCGGTGTGCCAGTGGCGCTCTTCCATGCCCTCGTCGCGGCCCTCGGCGGCCCGGCGGTCGAACTCCTCGCGAGCGCTCATGCTCGCGGGCAGGGTCGCCGCGGGCAAAACGAGTTCGGTGCGGCGAGGGTCGGTTCGCTTTTGGCGGTCGCGCCGCAGGGGCCGGTATGGTCGGACGAACTCGTCGGTACGCGGTCGCGGACACGGCCCAGCAGGTCGTCGGGGGGTTCCTGCTGGCCGGACCGTTCGTCGTGACCGAGGAGGTGTGGGTGCTGGCGGCGCGGATGACCGTCTACCACGCGGCCCTCGTGGTCGCCATCGTCGTCGCCATCGGCTACGGGGCGCTGTACAAGGCCGACGACGAGCGCGACCCGGATCGGGAGGCCGAGGTCGGCGGCGTCCCCGTGCGCTTTCTCTCGCTGATGGGCGTCTCCTTTGGCTCGGTGGCGATCCTGGCGGTGGCGTTCACCGCGCCGGAGACGTTCCTGGTCGACGGGGGGATCCTCGCGGACCCGTCGGAGGCGGCCGTCGCCGTCACGACGGGCAAAGCCGTCGCGGTGGGGGCGATCTTCAGCGTGGTCGGCGCGGCCACGGCCGACTCGGTGTTCTGATCGGGCGCGAAACCCGCAAAGTTAACCCCGGAGGCACCGCTTGCGGCCACATGGAGTACGACCTCGCCATCGAGACGGCGCCGGCGACGGTCCCCGGGGGGACGGGGATCCTGTTGGTCCACCCGAGCACCGGCGAGACCGACCGGATCGACACGGACTTCCTGAAGGACGACACCGACCACATGTTCATCATCTCCACCCGGACGACCGCCCGGGAGGTCGAGCAGAAACTCGAGCACTACGAGGTCGACGAGGACCGCGCGGTCATCCTCGACACCCTCTCCATCGAGCGCGGCTACACCCGCCGCCGCAGCGACCACATCCGCTACGTCACCGCCCCCGACGACCTGGACAGCATCGTCGGGAAGACCGAGGAGTTCCTCGAGTCCCACGAGGGCAAGCGCCGCGTCAGCGTCGACTCCATCACCGAGATGGTCTACTACGCCGACGAGGAGCGCGCCCGCGAGGCCGTCGAGCGACTGCTCGACCTGCTCGACGAATACGACGCCGTTGGCCTGTTCCACCTCGCCCGCGGCGTCCACGACCCCGCCGTCGTCCAGAACTACCGCGAGCTGTTCGACGGCGTCGTCGAACTCTCCGAGGACGGCACCGTCACCAGCGACTTTTAGTCCCGCAGTTTCTCGAACGTCTTCGCGGCCCATCGGACGGCGTACTCGGCCCCGTACTCGTCGGAGGCCGCCACGTCCAGCGCCGCGAACGGCGCCGGGATCTCCACGTCGTGCTTGACGGCGCTACAGGCCAGCTCCGCGGCCGCCGGGAACGCCGTCTCACCGCGGGCGACCTCGCGGCTCAGCCCGGAGAGCCTGGGTTCGAGGCGCTCGCCCGCGTCGACCCACGCGGCGTGGAGGGCGGGGTACTCGCCGTCCCAGTCGGCGAAGCGTGGCCGGGTCTGGCGACCGACCCACGCGGCGTACAGCGCGGCCGCGAGCTGGTAGGTGCCCGCCGGATCCAGCGGGACCGCGTCGGCCAGCTCGCGATAGTCGTCCTCGAAAAAGCCCAGGAAGTGCTCGGGGACGCCCAGGTCGACGGTGAGCAGCGCCTCGGCGAGCAGGAAGTCGACGAAGGCGTCGGGCGAGCCGGCCAGCCGCGGTTTGACGAGGACGACCGGCGGGTCGGTCTGGCGCGTCCAGGCGACGCCGCCGTCGCCGGGCATGCCGACGGTGAAGGCGTCGCTCGCGTAGCGCACCAGCGCGTCGGGGGCGTCCGGGGGGAGCCACTCGGTCGGGTAGCTCACCGGGTCGAGAGCGTCGACCAGCAGGCCGAGGTCCTCCGCGACGGCCGGGTCGAGCGTCTCGAAGTCCCGTTCGCAGTCGAACACGAGCGCGTCGGGCGCGACGGCCTCCCGGAGGTCGGCGAGGTCGCCGGCGAGCGAGCGCTCGGCGAACATCAGACCAGCGCGGCGTTGGCGATCAGCGCGATGGCGAGGATCCCGGCGATGCCGACGGTCGCGACGACGATCTTGGTTGCCTGGCTCATACCGGACCGTTCCCCCAGCACCGATTTAAATCCAGCCACTTCGCGCCGCCCCTCAATCGCCGGGCCCCGCCGCGACGCCCGACGCCCGCGCGACCGCCCGCCACTTCCCGGAGGCGAACCGCGCGGTGTTGATCGCGGCCTTGACGTAGTAATCACCCACGAGCGCCGCGAAGATCGCCGGCAGTCCCAGCCCGAGCCCGGGCGCGACCGCGTGACCCGCGACCGTCACGGTGAACCCCACCGGTAGCGCGAGGAAGGCGACGGGCAGCCGGACCAGGTATCCCCCGACGAACGAGCCGTACAGCGGCCAGCGCGTGTCGCCCGCCCCGCGCAGGCTCCCGCGCATCGTCCGCGAGATCGAAAAGCCCGCGACGATCAGCCCGAACGCGCGGATGAACGTCACCGCCAGCGCCGGGTGGGCGGTCCCGAACGCCAGCGCGATGGGGCGGGCGGCCAGCACCAGGGCGGCACCGACGAGCAACTGGGTGATCAGGGCGATCCGCAGCGTCTGCCAGCCGTAGGCGGTCGCCTCCGCGTCGGCCCCCGCGCCGACGCGCTGGCCGACGAGCGTGCTCGCCGCCGTCGAATACCCCCACGCGGGCATCAACGCCAGCAGCATCACCCGCCGGCCGATGGCGTAGGCCGCCACCACCGGCGTCCCGAGCACGCCCAGCACGAACAGGAACGGGAACCGCGCCAGCGCCTGCAGCAACCGCATCCCGGTCAAAGGCAGCGCTACGCGGACGATCTCGCGAACGATCCCCAGGTCGACGTGCGGTCCGGACAGCGGGAGCCGCACCGCGTAGCGATCGGAGACCAGCAGCCAGAGGAACACGAGCCCGGCCAGCGCGTTGGCGACGGCCGTCCCGATGGCCGCACCCGCCACGCCCAGTCGGGGAAACGGCCCCAGCCCGAAGATGAGCAGGACGTTGAGGACGACGTTGGTCGGCAGCGTCAGCAGGCGGACGTACATGGGCGTGCGCGTGTCCGCGCTGCCCGCCAGCGCCCGCGCGGCGATCATGCTCCAGAAGCGAAAGGCCAGCGCCAGCATGACGATCCGGAGGTACGTCGCCCCGTAGCCGATCGTCGCGGGATCGTCCGTCAGCAGGCCCACGAGCGGCTCGGCCGCCAGGACGGTCGCGGCCGTCAGCGGCAGCGAGATCGCGAGTGACAGCCACAGCGACTGCTTGACCGCGAGGTTCGCCCGCGCGCGGTCGCCGGCGCCCTGCAGCCGCGAGACGACGCTGATCGTCCCCGAGGACAGCGCCAGCGACAGCCCGTAGCCGATGAAGTAGTACTGAAAGCCCAGCTCGAGGCCGGCGATGGCGGCGTCGCCCACCGCCAGTCCGACCATGAGGAAGTCGGCCACGCGCAAGAGCACCCGAAACCCACCGGTGACCATCACCGGGATCGCCAGGTCGAACGCCTCCGTGGCCTTCCGGCGGTCGACCAGCCCCAGCCGGGAGAGCGCCGCCGGATACAGGGCCAACGCCGTCCGAACCCGCTCACGCGTGCCCATCGTCACCACTCAGGGACCCCTGCGCCCTCTGTGTTTCGGATTCCGGACCCCTCACTGCCGCGACCCGCCGACCGTCCGACCGCAACCACCACGACGACCGTCCGTCCGCAACTACCACGACGACGAGCCGCCAGCGGTCAGGACGCCGGCGCGAGCGCCGCGCCGCCCGCGGCGCGGACGCGAGCGGTCGGGGAAGAGTGGTGGTCCGCCCGCGCCGTTCGCGAGCGGCGCAGCCGCGAGCCCCCGGCGCGGGTGGACAGCGGCGGCCGGTCGCGGTCGGCGGTGGGGGTGGGACTGAAAGGGGCCGTCCGCTGGCGGGCGCAGGCGACGAAAGCACCGCAGCCGAACGGGGTGAGGCGAGGAGCGCAGCGAGTCGTGCGCCCGCCAGCGGGCGGGGGCTTTCTACCCGTCTGTCACAGCGGCGGACGACAGAGCAACGGTCGTCACAGCAGCAGTCGTCACCCCAGCAGTCGGCACAGAAGCAGCAGTCGTCACCCCAGCAGTCGGCACAGAAGCAGCAGTCGTCACCCCAGCAGTCGGCACCACAGCGGACGATCCACCACGAGCCGCAGCGAGCCCGACCAGCCCTAGGGAATCAACTGCTCGCCGTCGTCGTCGTACACCGCGATCGCGTCGACGGGGCACGCGCGGGCCGCGAACTTCGCGTCCATCTCCGAGCCCTCGGGGACCTCCCGGACGAACACGCCGTCCTCGCGCTCCTCGCTGTCGGCCAGCACCGCCTTTCCGGCGTCCTCGTCGCGCTCGAAGGCGTCCCACTCGGCCACGCACTGGAACATCCCGATGCAGGTGTCGCGGTCGTACTCGACGCGCATGTCCCAGCGTACCCGCCAGGGGTCCAAAGCGGTACCGCCGAACGCCCGCGGGGGGACGACCGCCGCCGAACCGCCGTCGGCCGGGCGAGCGCCAGCAGCCCTAGCGGCCGGAATCCCCAGCCATTGAGGGGACTCTCGTCATTACTTCATAGTTCGAAGTAAAATACTTCGAAAGTCGAAGCGTTCGGTATCCGGCGGCGTCGCTCCACGCGAACCCGTCCCATCGGCCCACAAACCGTCGCTCGTGACGACTGATTCACACGTTTTTTCGTGGGGCCCGCGGAAGACCGAGAGGATGGCCCTCCCCGCCGAACTCGTCCCCACCGTGCGGTCCGCGGCCGCATCCGTCGTCCCCGCGCCGGCCGCGAGTGCCACGACCGCGGTCGCCGTCCACCTCGCGTTCGCGGCCGCGCTGTTCGTCCTCGCGCTGCTCGCCGCCCGGTTCGTCCACCGGCTCACCGTCTCGACGGCGCTGACCGCCGAGCGGCTGCGGACCGTCCGCCAGGTCGGCTACGCGGTCGCCGTCCTGGGAACGATCCTGCTGGCCCGGGCGCTCGGCACCGCCGCCCTGCTCGCGAGCGCCATCGCGCGGGCCGCCCCCGGGCTCCCGCCGGCGCTCGCCTGGGTGGCGGCGCTGGCCGGCCTGCTGGTCGGCCCGGTTCTCTTGTCGGCGCTCGGGGTCGTGCTGGCCACCGTCCGCTACCGGGCGCTGGCGCGCCGGCTGGATCTCACTTACCGGGACGTCGCGGGCTGGTTCGCGACCCGCTACGCGGCGGGCGTGCTCGCGCTGACCGCGGCCACCGCCATCGTCACGCTCCTCTCCGCCACGCTCGCGCGCGTGGCGGCGACGGTGCTCCTCGGGGCCGTCGGGGCCGCGGCCGCGCCGTACGCCATCGCGTTCACGGTGCGGGATCGCCCGGCCACCGCGGCCGAGCGCGAGCGGGCGCAGGTGCCAGAGGACGTCCTCCTCCGAATCGCCGACGACCGGACGCGCGTGGGCGTGGCGGCCGCGGCCGGGCTGGTCCCCGGCGGGCGGTACGTGTTCGTCACCGAAGCGGCGTTCGCCCTGCTCTCGGACCGCCAGCTCGCGGGCGTCGTCGCCCACGAGGTCGGCCATCACCGATGCGGCCACGTCCTGTTACGGTACGGGACCGTCGTCGCGCTCGCGGTGCCGCCGCTGGTGGCCCTCGATTTCGGGGGCACGACGGCCGTCCTCGCGAGCGCGGTGCTCTCGCTGGCGGGTCTACTGGTGGCCTTCGCGGTGGTTCGCCACACCGAGTACGCGGCCGACGACTACGCGGCCCGGAGTGTCGGCGGCGCGGCGCTGGCGGAAGCGCTCGAGCGGCTGGCGGCCGAGCGGTTGCTCCTGACCACGCCCGGCCCGCATGCCGGGCCGCTGGCGGCGCACCCGCCGCTGCGGCGACGAATCGACCGACTGAGAGGGAGCGAGCGGCTCGCCCGCGGCGAGGCGGCCGCGACGTGATCAGGTGAGGTCGGCGAAGTCCGCGGGCGCCTGGGCGGCTTCGGTGATCTCCTCGACCTCGATGCCGTGAATGAGATCGACCAGCGGCTCCAGTTCGGGGAAGGTGTAGCAGGTCAGGTCCAGTTCGACGTCGGTGGCGGCGATGTGCGAATCGACGACGAACACGATCTCGCTGTCGGGCCACTCGGTGATCTCGGCGAGGATGGCGTCGCTGTCGCCGAAGGCGAAGTGCGGCGGGGAGTGCTCGATGGTCGTCGACAGCACGTTCGCCCAGCCGTCGATGAACGCCGAGGTCATGATGTTGCCGACCTCCTGGATGGCGGACTTCTGCATGTCGGTGAAGCCCGCGTCGTCGCCGGCGGCGGTCGGGTCGTCGCCGAGCATCGCGTTGGCCAGCCGTTTGGCCTCCGACAGCGAGAACAGAAAGAGCAGGTAGCCGTAGGGTTCGGCCTGCAGTTCGACGTAGATGCCCACCTGCTTGTCGGCCTTCGACTCGGCCTGCAGGTGCGCGTCGACGTCGTCGAAGTCCAGGAAGTTCAGCTTCGAGACCTCGGCGGCGGTCTCGATGCCGCTGAGCTGCTGGAGGTGGTCGGCCACCGTCCCCGCCCCCTCTTTTGCCAGCCCATTGAAAAGATGGAGCTTCCGCACGTCGACCTTCAGCGAGTCCATGCGAGCACCTCGGCCCGCGAACACATCAAACCAGTGGGGGAGTTTCAGCCGGTGAAGCCACTGCCACCATACACGACAGTGTGAACTATCCCACCCTACTCGCTCGCCACGGTAGTGGCTCGCTCCTTGACGGTGGGACTTCCTGTTTCAACGACGCACTTTGCATCCACGACGGTGGACTCCCCACCGGTCGCGGACGTAGGGAGTGCAGTCTCCGCAGGCGTGACTTCGGCGTCTCCCAAACCTAACTCCTGAATACCGCGTTGCAACACGTTGTACGCGGCGTTCTCGTCGCGGTCGGTCTCGAATCCGCACGTCGGACAGGAATGCTCGCGCACCCACAACGCCTTCTCAACCTTGACGCCACATTCGGCACACTCTTGCGTCGTCCCTTCAGGTTCGACTTTAACGAAGTGTGTGGCTTCTCGCTCGCACTTGTACTCGAGGAAGTCGATGAACGTCCGCCATGACGCTGATGCTCGGTTTCGACTGTTCGACGGCAGTTGCATCAGTCCATGAACGTCGAGGTCTTCGACCGCCACAAGGTCGTACTCCTGAGCGTAGTACGCTGACAACTTGTGCAGGAAGTCCCGCCGTTTTCGCACGATGCGAGTGTGGACTCTTGCCACGCGGCGACGTTGCTCGTGCCAGTTCTGCGAGCCTTCTTCTTTGCGACTCAACGCTCGTTGTTCGCGTTCGAGTCGCTCGTATTCGTCTTCGAAATTGAGACTACACACCATCGTGCTGTCCGTGTCGTGGGCGTACTTGAGGATACCCACGTCTATGCCGACCATATCATCGCGGTCAATTTCGTCCAACACCGGCTTCTCGGGTGCGTCCGCTTTGGTTTCAATGCCGAAGATGGCATACCACTCACCCGTTTTCTCTTGCTTGACCGTGACCTGTTTCACACGGGCATCATCGGAAATGTCGCGGTGGAAGTGTATCGGGATCTCACCGATCTTGGAAAGGGAGAGGACCGTCTGGCCACTCGTGTTCTTGAGTTCGAAACCAGACTGGTTGTAGGTGAGACTCCGATACTCTCGCGGACACTTCCACTGGAGCATCCCGACCTTGTACCCGTTGTTTTTCTTCTCTTTGAGGCGGTCAAGGTTGTCGCTGACGCGGCGGGCGACCATTTGCAACACCTTCGAATACATATCGTTGAGCTCGTCCCACCAGTCTTTTAGACTGGGGAGCATGTTCTGCATCGCGGTGTAGGACAGATACCCGTCGGTGTTGCGGAGTTCGTACAGGAAGTGATTGTAGAGTTGTCTACAGATATCCAGGTGCCGTTCTAGCTCGGCTTCGACGGCTTCGTCAGGGTCGATTCGATACCTGTAGTTGTAGTTCATCCTGTTACTCGTTGTCGTCGGTTTCGCCAGGGTCGTTGAGGCGGATGACTTTCACGTCTGCGCCGCGCCAGTCTTTAGGAACGGTGACGTGGGCACTCCCGCCGAACTCCTTCGCTTCCCGCTCGATGATTTCTTCGCCATTCAGTTCGAACGTGCCCATACAATCATATATATTTAATATATATTTAGTTGTTTCGGTGGGGTGTGGCAATAGCGTACGGCTGTTTCCTCGCCCTACTGCGCCACTCGCTTCGCTGGTTACTCCTTGAGGACGGGGAGTTAGCCTGCAAGAGTTAAATCCGGTGACCCGCTAAGCCCTCCCTAATGGACGTCGCGGACATCCCGGGGGTCCCCGAGTGGTTGCCCGAGCACCTCCGCGCCGACGGCATCGAGGAGCTGTACCCGCCCCAGGCCGAGGCCGTCGACGCCGGCGTGACGGCGGGCGAGAACCTCGTCGCCAGCGTCCCCACCGCCAGCGGCAAGACGCTGATCGCCGAACTCGCCATGCTCTCGGCGGTCGCCGGCGACGCCGACGAGACGGCGGCCGACGCGCGTCGCGGGAAAGCCCTCTACATCGTCCCGCTGCGCGCGCTCGCCAGCGAGAAGGCCGACGAGTTCGAGCAGTTCGAACGGTACGGCGTCGACGTCGGCGTCTCGACTGGCAACTACGAGTCCGACGGCGAGTGGCTGGCCGACCAGGACGTCATCGTCGCCACCAGCGAGAAGGTCGACTCGCTGGTGCGCAACGACGCCCCCTGGATCGACGACATCGCCTGCGTCGTCGCCGACGAGGTCCACCTCGTCGACGACCGCGACCGCGGGCCCACCCTCGAGGTGACCCTCGCCAAGCTCCGGAAGCTCAACCCGGACCTCCAGACCGTCGCGCTGTCGGCGACCGTCGGCAACGCCGACGAGCTGGCCGACTGGCTCGACGCCGAACTCGTCGATTCGGAGTGGCGCCCCATCGAACTGAAGAAGGGCGTCCACTACGGCCAGGCGCTGCACCTGGAGGACGGCAGCCAGCGCGAGCTCCGCGTGCGAAACGGCGAGAGCGAGACGGCGGCGATCGTCCGCGACACCCTCGACGACGGGGGCTCGACGCTCGTGTTCGTCAACTCCCGGCGCAACGCCGAGGCCGCCGCCCGCCGGC
>JBDGSW010000027.1:0-19080 GCA_042217345.1 Haloarculaceae archaeon | reverse complement strand
CGGCGCTCGAACCACTGCCACTCACGGGTGAACAGCCCCCGCTCTTTGAGGTTCCAGGGGTCGCCGGCGGTGATCCGGCGCCCGTACTGCCAGGAGTACACGACGTTGACGAGCCAGATGATCTGGCCGGCGGCGATGAGGTACGCGCCGAACGACGCCGTCTGGTTCAGGAAGGTGAACTTCGGGATGTACGTCGCCCACCGCCGGTGCATGCCCTCGTAGCCGAGGAAGAGCAGGCTGAAAAAGGTGAGGTTGACGCCGACGAAGGTGAGCCAGAAGTGCACGTGCGCCAGCACCTTGTTGTACGAGCGGCCGGTCAGGATGGGGAACCAGTAGTACGTCGCGGCGAACAGCGCGAACACCAGCCCGCCCATGAACATCCAGTGGAAGTGCGCGACCACCCACATCGTCCCCTGGACGAGCCAGTCGAACGGGATCGCGGCCGTGAACACGCCGGTGATGCCGCCGATGGTGAAGTTGAACACGAACGCGATCAGGAAGAGCTGGGGCGCGGTCAGGCGCAGCTCGGAGTAGTACAGCGTCGCCGTCCAGTTGAACACCTTCACCGCGCTCGGGATGGCGATGGCCATCGTCACGGCCATGAAACTGCCCATGATCCGCGGGTCGATGCCGGTCGCGAACATGTGGTGGACCCAGACGCCGAAGCTGAGGACGCCGATGCCCAGCGTCGAGTAGACGACGGCCTTGAACCCGAACAGCTCCCGGCCGCAAAAGCGCGGCAGCACCAGGCTCACCACGCCCATCCCCGGCAGGATCAGGATGTACACCTCGGGGTGGCCGAAGAACCAGAACAGGTGCTGCCAGAGGATCGGGCCGCCGCCGCCGACGGTAAAGAAATGCGTCCCGAGGTTGCGGTCGAGCAGCAGCATGATCAGGGCGCTGCCCAACAGCGGGAACGCGAACAGTACCTGCCCGCTGGTCGTTAGCATCGTCCAGGTGAAGATGTCCAGCTTCGCCCAGGTGACGGCCGCCGCGCGCTCTTCGAAGACGGTGACGATGATGTTGATCGCCGCCAACGTGCTGGAGACGCCGGTCAGGTGCAGCCCCAGCAGCAGGAGGTCCACCCCCGAGTTGTTCAACCGCTCGGACAGCGGCGTGTACAGCGTCCAGCCGGTCTTGGCCGGCTGGATGCCGCCGTGGAACGGCGCGAAGATGAACCCCGACCACACCAGCAGCGCGCCGGCGGGCAACAGCCAGAAGGCGATGGCGTTGACCCGGGGGAAGGCGAGGTCGTCGGCGCCGACCAACAGCGGGACGAAGTAGTTGGCGAAGCCGAAGGTGACGGGCGTCCCGAACAGGATGAGCATCGTCAGCCCGTGGGCGGTCACCAGCCCGTCGTAGGTGTCGATGCTGATGAGGCGGGCCTGCGGCGTCAGCAACTCGGTGCGCATCGTCAGGATGGCCGCGCCGGCCAGCCCGAAGACGAACAGCGAGTACACGAGGTACAGCCGGCCGATGTCGCGGTGGTTGACCGTCGTCACCCACCGCAGCAGACCTCGGAAGCGCTCCTCGCGGACGTAGTCGGTCTGTTCGTTCGTCGCCCCACCGGTCACGTATCGCGTCCACCAGTGTCTCGCGTAGGCGAACCAGCCGATCGCGGCGAGCAACACGCCGCCCGCGACCGTCGGCAGCACGAAGCCGAACCGGATGTCGGGCATCGCTTGCTAGTCCACGTCGAACCGGATAACGGTGGATCTCCGAGAACCGGAAGCTCACCGCTCGTGACCGGTCGTTTCGACGTCCGGTCGCCCTCGCGTCCGGTCGCATCGGCGACGTGAACACCGCCGACGGCCCCCGATTTCTTTGCCGTCGACGTGGTAGTGAACGTGCGATGGCTCACCGCCTTCGGCGAGCCGTACTCGCCACTATCGCGCTGTGCACGGTCGCCGTCGGGCCCGCGGCCGCCGCGGGCTACGACTCCACGAGCGAGGCAGCCATCCGGACGCTCGGATCGAAGATGACCTTCATGGCCGTCGTGATCGGCATCATGACGGAGGGCGCGCTGGTCTACGCCGTGATTCGCTTCCGGGACCGCGAGGAGGCCTCGCCGCCGAACCTCAACTCCCGCTTTCACCTCCTGTTCGTCGCCGCCGTCGTACTCGTGTTGCTGTCGATCGGCTTCTCGGCCTTCCAGGTGATGGGGCGGGTCAACGGCCACGTGCCGGGCGAACAGCCCCGCGACCCGGACGCCGTCCACGTCACCGTCGACGCCGCCCAGTGGCTCTGGACCTTCCACTACGACGACGCCAACGTCACCAACCGGACGACCATGGTGATTCCAGCCAACCGCACGGTCCACTTGAACGTCACCAGCAGCGACGTCATCCACTCGTTTCACTCTCCGGCGCTGGGGCTGAAACAGGACGCCATCCCCGGCAAGCGCAACCAGCTCGTGTTCACCGCCACCGACCCCGGCCGCTACCGGGTGTACTGCGCGCAGTACTGCGGGCGCGGGCACTCGAACATGCTCGGGTGGGTCCGCGTGGTCAACCAGACGACCTACCGCCAGTGGCTCCGCCAGAAGCGCGCCTCGAAGGGCGGCGCCTCGTCGGCCGCCAACGGTACCGCCTCCAGCGGCAACGCCACGGGCGAAGCGATCGCCAACGCCACGAACGCGAGCACCGCCGCCGCGGGGAACGCGAGCGCCGGGAACGCCACCGCCGGCGCCTGAAGGCGACGCCGCCGCTCCAGCCGCTCGCCGCGGCGAGCGCCGGACCTCAGACGTACGCCGACAGCGCCTCGAAGGACTCGCGGGCCACCCGGTCGGGTTCGTCCGGGTAGGTGTACAGCTCCAGGGTCGCGAACCCGTCGTAGCCGACGTCGTCGAGCGCGTCGAAGATCGCCCGGAAGTCCAGGTCGCCCTCGCCGGGCGGCAGGTGGTAGTGTTTGCCCCCGATCCCGCCGGCGATGTCCTCGAGGTGCAGGCCCGTGAGCCGCCCCGCGCAGCGGCGGACGCTTTCGGCGAGGTCCTCGCCGGAGACGGCCGCGTGGCCCACGTCCAGGTTGACCCCCAGCGACTCCCGGCCCACCGCCTCGATGAGCGCCAGCGCCTCGTCGGTGCACTCGACGAGCAGCTCGGGCTCGAACTCGATCCCGACGCGCACGTCGCGGGGCTCGCCGTAGTCGAGGATCTCGGCCAGCGAGTCCAGCAGGTGCTCGCGGGCGCACTCTGGCGGATTGCCGGGCAGGGGGCGGCCGGTCGCCAGGCAGACCGCCGGCGCGTCGACGGCGTCGGCGAGGTCGATCGCGCGCTTGGTGTACTCGACGCGCCACTCGCGGGCGGCGTCGTCGGCGGTGATCACGCTCGGCTCGAAGAACGCCGACGGCGGCGCGTCGTCGTAGTACCCCATCGCGGTGTTGGCGTTGACGTTCGCGACGGTGAGGGCCGCCTCGGCCAGGGCGTCGGCGAGCGCCTCGCGGTCGGCGTCGGTCCACGCGGGGAAGAAGGCGTGGGGCTCGTCGCCGAGCAGTTCGACGCCGGCGTAGCCGCACTCGCCGATCCGGCGGACCGCCTCGGGCAGCGCGAACTCGGTGTAGGCGTTCGTCGAGAACGCGAGGTCGACCATGCCGGCGTATCCACGCTCGGGCACAACAAGGCGCGGAGCCGTCGGTCAGGCGACATCGACCCACCGAGCGAGCCCGGCGTCGGGCGCCAGGAAGGCGAGCGCCGACAGCGACCACGCCGGGCCGGCGACGGCGGCGAAGGCCGCGTCGAGCACCGCCAGCCCGAGCACGCAGTCGCCGACGGCGGCGCCGATATTCCAGGGGTACGGCGTCACGTACGCCGCCGTCAACGACCGGCCCGTCCACGTGACGAACGCCCCGGCGAGGGCGATCGCCGCGGCCCCGTGCACGAACGTCGGGCGGACGAGGAAGGGCAGCCCGACGGCGGCCAGCGACGCGAGCGCGACGGCGACGCCGGTGACGGCGACCGGCCGACGATTGCCGCCCGTGGTCTCGGCGGTGCCCAGGTAGGTCACCGCGGCGACGTAGCCCGCGATCACGACCGGGACGGCGCCGCCCCAGGCCGGCAGCGCGAGCGAGCCCGCCGCGGCCGCGCCGAGGACGACGTTCAGCCCCCGGGTCGCGCCCATCCCGAGCAGCCCCAGGGGCCGGTCGTTGAGGAAGCCGTCGTAGGCGACGACGGCGGCGGCCACCAGCGCGGCGACCCCGCCCGCGGTGGTCCCGATAGCGCGCGCGAGCAGGACCCCGACGAGCAGGCACGCCGCGGCCAGGCCGTAGCCGGCCGTCCGGGACACCCGCCCGGTGGGGATCGGACGGTCGCGGCCCTCGGCGGCGTCCAGGGGCGCGTCGACGGCGTCGTTGAGTGCGGTGCCGCCGGCGTACAGCAGTGCCGAGGCGACGGCGAGGACGGCGACGGCGAGCGGGTCGACTGGCAAGCCGGCCGCGGCGGCCAGGGCGGCGCCCAGGACGACGTCCGGCGGGGCGGTGAAGACGTTGGGGACGCGAACGAGCGCGGCGTAGGCGGAGAGCCGCCGCCCGACCGAGGCGACGGTCGCCACCTTACTGCCACCCGTGCTCCTCGAGGTAGGCCATCGCGTCGCGGGCGGTCTCGGGCGCCGTCTCCTGGTAGGGGTACAGCTCGACCGTCACCCAGCCGTCGTAGCCGGCGTCCTCGAGGGCGGTGAGGAAGCCGTTGACGTCGAGCGCGCCCTCGCCGAGCTGGGTGTGCTCGTGGCTGCGGTCGGTCGGGATGTCCTCGAGGTGGACGTGCCGGACGTCCTCGGCCAGCGCGTCGTAGGCGGCGGGGTCCTCGCCGACGCAGAACAGGTGGCCGGCGTCGAGGTTGCAGCCGACGCCCGGCAGGTCGACCCGCTCGCGGAACTCGTAGTACTGGTCGGTCGTCTCGATCAGCAGGTCGGGTTCGGGCTCGACGAGCACGTCGACACCGCGGTCGTTCGCCAGCGGCATCACCTGCCCGAGTGCCTGCCAGAACCGCTCGTAGGCCTCGTCGCGGGGGACGTCGGTCGGCGGCGGCCCGCCGGGTTCGATCGAGATGTACGGGGCGTCGAAGGCATCGGCGAGCTCGACCGCGCCGCGGGTGTAGTCGACGCGCTGCTGGCGGTAGCCGGCGTCGGGCTCGACGAACGAGGGGTGGTGGAAGTCCTCGATGGCCGTCAGCATGAACGCGTTGCAGTTGCTGATCGCCAGGCCGTGGTCGTCGAGGGCGTCCGCGACGGCGGCGACGTCCGCGTCGTCGGTGGCCGCCGGGTAGAGGTGGGGCTCGTCGAACAGCAGCTCGATCCCGTCGAAGCCGGCGGCGGCGACGTGCTCGATCGCCTCGATCGGCCCGTACTCGCGGAAGGCGTTGGCGGCGAAGGCGAAGTCCATCACGGCTCGTACTCGAAGTTCGGCGCGCGGTCGAAGAACTCGTAGGGGTTCTCGAAGACGACCTTCCGGACCGCCTGGCGGTCCCAGCCGCGGTCGAGCATCTCGTCGCGGGCCTTCGGCACCGCCAGCGGGTCCGAGGGGTCCCAGTCGGCGGCGCTGTTGAGCATGACCTTGTCAGTGCCGTACTCCTCGAGCAGGTCGATGGCCGTCTCGGTCTCGATCTTGCCAGGGTAGAGGGTAAAGCCCAGCCAGCAGTCGGTCTGCAGCGAGATGTCGATCGTGTCCTCGGTGTTGTGGTCGATGACGATGCGCTCCTGGGTGACGCCCTCGTCCTCGATGATGTCGACGATGGTCTCGGTGCCCGACGGCTTGTCCGTGTGGGGGGTGTGGACGATCACCGGCAGCTCGTGGGACTCGGCGATGGCGAGCTGGCGGCGCAAGGCGTCGCGCTCGGCCTGGGTGTCCCGGTCGAGGCCGATCTCGCCGACGCCGACGACCGGGTCGCGGTCGAGGTACGACTCGAGGTTCTCGAGGACCTCCTCGGCCATCTCCTCGTAGTTGGCCTCCTTAGGTTCGAGGCCGATGGTGACGTAGTGGTCGATGCCGGCGACGCGCTCGGCGCGTTCGGTCTCGTGGTCGATGATCTGCTCGAAGTAATCGAAGAACGCGCCGGCGTGGCGCTTGTCCTGGCCGCTCCAGAACGCGGGTTCGACGCAACACTCGATGCCCGCCCGTCGCGCCCGCTCGTAGTCGTCGGTCGAGCGCGACACCATGTGCATGTGCGGGTCGATAATCATCAGTAGGTGCCACTCCTACGTGGGCGCCGCCGCGGTTTGTTATGCACCGGGTACGCGCCGCCGCCCCGCAGCGCCCGGAGTAAGCCGGAGTGAACTGTCGGCCGACACCGAGTAAGCACCCGATAGCCGACGGACCCGTGAACGACGCGCCACCTACTCGACATAGCGCCCGGCTTACGAAGAGTCGGCGGGCCCAAGGGTGAGGGCATGAGCGAGACAGGCGTGTGGCTCGTCGGCGCCCGGGGCAACGTCGCGACGATGACGGCCGTCGGCGCGCGGGCCATCGCGCGCGACGTCGCTGACGCGACCGGGCTGGTCACCGAACGCGCGGCGCTGTCGGATCTGTCGCTGCCGGCCGTCGACGACCTGGTCTTCGCCGGCCACGACGTCCGCGAGGGCAGCCTCGTCGAGACCGCGCGGACCCTCTCGGCGGCCGGCGCCCCCGACCGCGGGACCGTCGACGCCGTCGCCGAGGACCTCCGGGCCATCGACGACCGCATCGAGCGCGTCTCGGCCGTCAACGCGGGCGCGGCCATCGGCGACCTGGCCGACGACGACGCCGGCGCCGACACCCTCCGGGCGGCGCTCGAGCGCATTCGCGAGGACCTCCGGTCGTTCGTCGACCGTCGCGACCTCGACCGGCTGGTCGTCGTCAACGTCGCCTCGACCGAGCCGGCCGTCGAGGATCCCGAGCGCTTCGACTCGCCCGCCGCGATCGAGCGGGCGATCGAGGCGGACGACCCGGACTTCCCCCCGAGCGCGCTGTACGCCTACGCGGCGATCGACGAGGGCCACCCGTTCGTCAACTTCACGCCCAGCACCGGGAGCGCCCTGCCCGGCCTGCGGGCGCTGGCCGAGGCGCGCGAGGTCCCGCACGCCGGCCGCGACGCCAAGACCGGCGAGACGCTGGTGAAGTCGGCGCTGGCGCCGATGTTCGCCGGCCGCAACCTCCGCGTGCGTTCCTGGGAGGGCCACAACGTGCTGGGCAACTCCGACGGCGAGGTGTTAGAGACCGCCGAGAACGAGGCTGGCAAACAGCGCACCAAGGGCGGCGTCCTCGACAGCATCCTGCCGAACGACCCGCACAACGCCGTCCGGATCGACTACACGCCCTCGCTGGGCGACCGCAAGACCGCCTGGGACTACGTCCACTTCGAGGGCTTTCTCGGCCAGGAGATGACCCTGCAGTTCACCTGGGAGGGCGCTGACTCGGCGCTGGCCGCCCCGCTGGTGATCGACCTCGTCCGGCTGGTCGCCCACGCCGACGCGCGCGGCGCGGGCGGACTCCAGCCGCACCTGGCCTCCTTCTTCAAGGAGCCCCTGGGCGTCGACGAGCACGACCTCTCCCGGCAGTTCGCGCGCCTGGAGGCCTACGCCGAGCGCCACGCCGACGGCGCGGGGGCGGAGTGACGATGGCCGGCGGCGACTCCGGCGCCGGCCGCGTCGTCGTCCTCGACGTCGTCGGGCTCCAGCCCGAACACGTCACCGCCGAGCGGACGCCGGCGCTGTCCGAGCTGTTCGCCGAATCGGGCTCGCTCGCGGAACTCGAGCCGGCGTTCCCGGCGCTGACGGTGCCCGCCCAGACCACGCTGGCCACCGGGCGCTCGCCCGCCACCCACGGCGACGTCGCCAGCGGCGAGTACGACCGCGAGCGCGACGCCGTCGAGTTCTGGGGCCGCCAGCGCGACGGCCGCCAGCGCCTCTGGGAGACCGCCAGCGACGCCGGCCGCACGACCGGTGCGCTGTGCTTCCAGCACCTGATCGGCAGCGACGCCGACGTCGCCGTCACGCCCTCGCCGATCGAGGACGAGCACAACGACCTGATCGAGATGGACTGCTGGAGCCGCCCGCCGGACTTCTACGATCACCTCCGCGCCAAGCTTGGGCACTTCCCGCTGCACGAGTACTGGGGACCCGGCGCGGACGAGGGCGCGAGCCGGTGGATCCTCGACGCCGCCGGCGAGGCGGTCGACCGCCACGACCCGGACCTGCTGTGGGTCTACGTCCCCCACCTCGACTACGCCGGGCTGGCCGACGGCCCGGAGAGCCGCCGCTTCAGCGAGGCGCTCGCGACCGTCGACGACATGCTGGGCGCGTTCCTCGCGGACCTGCGCGGCGACGACCGCTGGGCCGAGACGGCCGTCGCGCTCGTCAGCGAGTACGGCTTCCACGCGGTCGAGACGGTCGCCTACCCGAACCGCGCGCTCCGGGACGCCGGCCTGCTGGCGGTCGCCGACGACGGGGCCGGCGGCCGGGACGTCGACCTCGACGCGTCGGCGGCGTTCGCGATGGTCGACCACCAGCTCGCACACGTCTACGCCGACGGCGACGCCGTCCCGGCCGCCCGGGAGGCCCTGACGACGCTCGACGGCGTCGACGCCGTCCTCACGAACGGCGAGAAGGAGGCGTGGGGGCTCGAACATCCCAACGCGGGCGACCTCGTCCTGGTCGCCGAGCCCGACGCCTGGTTCCAGTACTACTGGTGGACCGACCGGGCCGACGCGCCGTCGTACGCCACCCGTATGGAAATCCACGAGAAACCCGGCTTCGACCCCTGCGAGCTGTTTTCGGGGGACGATTCCGTCGTCTCGCTCGACCCCACGCGGGTCGGCGGCTCGCACGGCCGCGTCGATCCCGAGACTCGCGGCGCGCTGGGGTTGGCCGGCCCGGCCGCGCCCGGGATCGACGCCGACCCGCCCGTCGACGCCCGCGCGGTCGCACCGACGATCGCCGCCCTCCTGGGCGTGCCCGAGGCGGTCGATCCCGACCCCGACGTCTCACCGGTGGACCCGATCTGACCGAACGTTCCCTCGTGAGAACAAGTCCGGGAGACGCCCGCTGTCGTCCATCGGTTACACTTTCACTCCGGTCGGGATGGATACTTAGTCCCCCGGCACCTACGGTGTGTCAGAGGGCGCGCAGCCCTCCCGTGTCACACGCTCTCCTGGAACCCCTCGCCCCGCGAGTGGCGAGGCTACTTGGCGGTCCGGCCCGAATCCCCCGACCGTGAGCGGTCCGACTCATCGCTGCGGCGGGTGTGGGGCCACGCTGCGCTCGGTCGACGAGCTCGAGCGCGAGTCGCGGGCGACCGGGCGGACCTGGCGGTGCGCCTACTGCGGGACGACCGTCCCGGGCGTCGTCGCCGAGCGGCTCAGCCACCGTCGCGACGGCTCGCCGACCGACCGGCGCTGACCCGTCAGTCGGCCAGCGCCGTCCGCACGGCGTCGGCCATCGCGTTCACGCGCGCGGCGTGCTCGTAGGACTCCTCGCGGATGCCGTTAGTGACGTACGCGAACCCGAGGTCCGCCGCGGGGTCGGCCCAGCCGACGACGCTGCCCAGGCCGACGTGGCCGAACACGCGCTCGGGGCTGATCGTCCCGAACAGGTCGTTGGCCAGCCCCGCGGTCCAAAAACCTAGGCCGTAGCGAGCGGGCCGCGAGAGCGTCCCGTCGTCGTCGGTCTCGGCGTGCGTGGCCGTCGCCTCCTCGACTATCTCGCGCGAGAGCAGTCGCGTCCCGTCGAGTGCGCCGCCGTTCGCCATCGCAGCGTAGAACCGCGCCATGTCCCGTGCGGTGCCGATCCCGTTGGCCGCCGGGATGACCGCCCGGCGGATGGCCTCGTCGTTGAACGCCGCTGCTGACGCCGCCGGCGGGTCGCCCAGGCCCTCCTCGGGATCGCGACACCGATCGAAGACCGAAAAGCCCGACAGCGTCGCGACGTCGTCGTCCTCGTCCGGACCGAGCCCGATGCTCGTGTCGGCCATGTCCAGCGGCTCGAAGACGTGCTCGGCGACGTACGTCTCGACCGGCTGGCCGCTCGCGCGCCGGATCAACTCGCCGACGAGCCACCCGTAGTTGAGCGCGTGATAGGCGGCGCGCTCGCCCGGCGGGAACACCGGGTCGATGGCCTCCATCGCCTCGACGACGGCGTCCCAGTCGCCCCACAGGTCCGGGCGGTCGTCGAACTCGCCGAACGGGATCCCCGCCTGGTGGCTCAGCACCTGCCGAACCGTGATCGCGGCCTTCTGGGAACCGGCCTCGGCGAACGACGGCCAGTGGTCGACCACCGGATCGTCGAGCGCGAGGCGGCCGTCCTCGACCAGCTGGAGCAGGCCGACGCCGGCGTAGGGCTTCGTACACGAGAACAGGACGTGCCGCGTGTCGCTCGTCGTCGGCCCGCCCTCCGGGCCGGTGGTGCCGCCCGCGAAGTCGACGACCAGGTCGCCGTCGCTGTAGACGGCGAGCTGTGCCCCGTGGTGGAGGCCGACGTCGAGCTGGCGATCGAACGCGTCCCGGAGCCGCTGCCTGTCGGCCTCGTCGAGAGTTGCCATGCGCACTCGTATCACGGGTCACGCACTTAACCGTATCTCCGGGAGCCGTTGGTTTCAGCCGCTTTGCACGTAGGAAATAAGTGCCAGCGCGGGGAGAGGGCAGACGAGATGGCCGAACCAGGTCGCGACACGGAGTACACGGAGTCCAGCGTCATCGAGGTGTTCCGGTCCCGCGAGGACTACGCCGAGCCGCTGACGGCGACCGAGATCGCCGACGAACTGGGGTGTTCGCGCCGCACCGCACTCAACAAACTCCACGACCTCCAGGACGAGACTGACGTGACGAGCAAGAAGGTCGGCGGCCGCAGCCGCGTCTGGTGGATCCCGGTGCTGGTCGATCGCTGACTCCCGCGGGTGCCCACGCGGGATGCGTCGCTGTGCGGGGGGACACCGAAAGAGAACGCGTCCGTCAGAGCGCCGCGAATCCGTGCTCGGATCGCGCGTGTTCGAGGAGGGCGGCCGTCGTCTCGAACTCCTCGCCGCAGCTACAGCTGTGATAGCCGGCCGGGGGGTGGCGTGTCGCCATACGTACGGAACAACGAGCCGAAACGTAATAATTGTTTGTGCCGTACGGGACGGCGGTTGGTACCAGTTGCCGCGGTGACGGGGCTACTCGCAGATCTCGTCGAACCCCCACTCGGCCGCGCGCTTGCGGGCCTCCGCCCGGGCCTGCTCGCGGATGGCGTCGATCTTGTCCTCGTCGTCGAGGAACGCCTCGACGGCGCTGCGGCCGGCGGGGTCGTCGGACCCCTCGGTGGTCGGGCGATCGATCCGGGCGGGCGGCGCGCGCTCGCGGGTCCGAGCCGCCAGGTCGGGATCCCCGGCGAGGCGCTCGGCGGGCATGCCCGGCGGGACGGCCACCTCGGGCGTGTCGTGCAGGTCCGCGACGGCCGCGGCGGGCAGCGCGACCAGGCGCATGCGGTACGGGCCGGGGACGGCCAGGTCCGCCAGCGCCGGCGGCCCGCCGCGGTCGGTCCCGGTGTGGTACGCGAGTACCGGCACGCCGTCGTCGAAGGTGACGACGCCGCGGGCCTCCCCCGAAAGCAGCAGCGAGTCCTGGGGCTCGAGGACGGCGTAGCCGGTCAGCCGGCACTCGAGCGCGGCCGACAGCGCCGCGCCCGGCCCGTCGACCACCCGCGAGCGCAGCAGGCGACCGCCGGGCAGTTTCATCGTCGCTCGGGGATGACGGCGCTGCGAAAGCGGTCGGCGACCTCGCCCGCCTCGCCCGGGCGAACCTCAAGCGTCCGTGCCGCCGATCGGTACGCCTCTGCGGCGGCCGTCTCGGGCGCGGCCGACAGCAGCGGCTCGCCGGCCTTGCGGGCCTCGCGCGCGGCGTCGGAGGCTGGCACCGTCGCCAGCGTCGGCCCGCCGAAGTAGCGTTCGGCCTTCTCGGCGACGCGGTCGACGTCCCCGGGGTCGGCCACCTTGTTGAAGATCGTCCCCGCGGTGTCGGTGCCGTACGCGCGGGCGTACTCCTGGACCTTCAGGCCGTCTGACAGCGCCGGGATCGTCGGCTGCAGGACGACGACCACCCGGTCGGCCAGCACGATCGGCAACACCGCAGACTTCGAGGAGAGCGTCGCCGGCGAGTCCAGCAGGATCACCTCGGTGTCGGCCGCCAGCGTCGCCACCACGTCGCGCAACCGCTCGGGCTCGGCGGCCTCGAAGGCCGCGAGGCTCGTCCCGCAGGGCACCACAGACATGCCGAACCGCTCGTAGACGGCCTCCTCGACCGGCGCGCCGTCGGCGACCAGCACGTCGTGCAGCGTCGTCTCGACCGACGAGAGCCCGGCGTGAAAGAGCAGGTTCGCCATCCCCGTGTCCGCGTCGATGACGGTCACGTCGTACTCCTCGGCGAGCGCCATGCCGAGCGCGAGCGTCGTCGTGGTCTTGCCCGTCCCCCCTTTCCCGCTGGCCACCGCGAACGCCTCGACCATCACCCCGACCTGGGCCCGGTTTCGCCCTTAAACCTACGGTTCATTCCTCCGACAGGTCCGGACCGGCCCGCGCGGGTGCGTCGCTCGCTCGCGTTCGTTTCCGGAGTTAGTCAGTTGAAAGTTTGTAAATACGGGGACGTGGAAATCGACCCGCATGCAAGAGGGGGAACGGGGACAGCGACGGCGAACAGTACTGCAAACGATCGGCGGCGCGGCGGGCGGCGGGCTCGCGACGGCGCTGGCCGACAGGACGCTCGCGCGGCCCGTCTCGGCGACGAGCGAGTCCGCGGACGTGACCGTCACGGGCGGCGATCCCGACCGGGTGTTCCCGCAGGGGATCGCCAGCGGCGGCCCCACGCAGTCGGGGGTGCTGCTGTGGACGCGGGTGGCGCCGGACGTCTGCACCGACGACGAGCCGCTGTGCGTCCAGGTCGCGTCGGACCCGGACTTCCGGGACGTCGTCGCCGGCGCGACGGTGCCGCCCGAGCGGCTGACCGACGCCCACGACCACACGGTCACCGTCGACTTCGACGGCGAGCTCGACAGCCACAGCCGCTATCACTACCGGTTCGTCTACGACGGCACGGCGAGCGAGACCGGGAAGTGCCGGACGCTGCCGGGGGCCGACGACGACGTCGAGTCGGTCCGCTTCGCCGTCGTCTCCTGTCAGGACTACCGCCTGGGCTACTACGGCGCGTACCGCCACGTCGCCGAGGCGGACGTCGACTTCCTGTTGCACCTGGGGGACCTCATCTACGAGTACGGCGGCGAGGAGGAGCTTGCCGACCGGGCCGTCGAGCTCCCGAGCCGGTGGGGAAGCCTCTTCGACGTCGCCTGGAACCTGGAGGACTACCGCCACCTCTACCGGACCTACTACGGCGACGAGTACTTCCAGCGGGCGCTGGCCGAGCACACGCTGATCGCCTGCTGGGACGACCACGAGATCGCCAACAACCGCTGGTGGGACTACGAGGCCGGCGGCCCGATGGCCGAGCACCCGCTGGGATCGAACCCCGAGTACATGCGGTCGCTCACCGCTGACGGCATCCAGGCCTGGACCGAGTACGTCCCCGCGCGCGTCGAGTACGACCCCGACGCCGACTCACTCCACGAGCAGTTCCGCCTGGCCAGAACGCTGTCGTTCGGCGACCTGGTGGACCTGGTGATCACCGACGAGCGGCTGTTCCGGACCGAGCAGAACCGCTACGGCCAGCCGGATCCGAGCCGGCCCCAGACGATGCTCGGGGTCGCCGAGCTCGGCGAGACCGACTACGACCAGCGCGAGTGGTTCCTCTCGCAAATCACCGACAGCGAGGCCACCTGGACGGCCTGGGCCAACGAGGTGCTGTTCGCGTCGCTCGGCGCCGAGGTCCCCGCGCTCGAACAGCTCAACTACGACGGCTGGGGCGGCTACGACGCCGAGCGGCGGCTGATCGCCCGGCGCGTCCGCGATGCCGACCTGCGGAACTTCGTCACCCTCGGCGGCGACATCCACGCGACGTCGGTCGGGTACGTCCAGACCAGCTACGGCGATCCCGACGAGGACGACGGGGGCGCGAACGAGCGGGCGATCGAGCAGATCGACGAGCGCGACGACGGCGCGCCGGCGCCCGATCCCGACCGCGCGGTGGGCGTCGAGTTCGTCACGACCGCCGTCTCCAGCGAGACGGCCGCCCAGGAGTTCGACGTCGAGCGGTTCACCGACGCCGATCGGCCGCTGGGCCGCGCGATCGAGTGCGTCAACGACCACCTCGCGTACTTCAACGCGACCGACTGCGGCTACGCCGTCGCCGAGTTCACGCCCGAGGCCTGCACGTACCGCACCTACGCCGTCGACAAGTACGCCGACCCGGCGACCGTCGGCGCGCGCGAGCTGGCCGCCTATCGCACCCCGAACGGCGAGGTGTCCCTGGAGGAGCTCTAGCGCCCGTCGTCACACCGGCGGCTCGGCGGGCGGTATCGAAGGGAACCTGGCGTGTGAGCCAGTCGGAGGAGCGTGTGACCCCATCCTCCACCCGAGGCGGCGCGGGGGGAGGTAATGTGCTTTGTGGTGGCCGTTCGCCGCTCGTCAGACGGCCGTCCGTCGGTTTCCTCCGGGTTCCCGCTCAGTACTCGGTGCCCCGCCGCGCGCCCTGGCCGGCCTCGATCGGATGGGTCTCCTTGCGGACGTTCGTCACCAGGTCGGCGCGCTCGGTGACGTACGCCGGGCGCTCGTGGCCGCCGGTCAGGACCAGTTCCAGGTCGTCGGGTCTGGACGCCAGCAGGGCGACCACGTCGTCGGGGTCGACCAGGCCGCGGTTGGCCGCGTACAGCACCTCGTCGAGGACGAGCATGTGGACGCCGTCGGTGGGATCGCCGTCGAGGGGGAGCGGCGCGTCGAGGGCGGCCGCCGCGCTCGCGTCGACGATCTCGCGGGCGCGGGCGAGGCCGGCGCGGGCGCGGGCAGCGTGTTCGTCGTCGTCGCTGCCGTCGCGGAAGCCGTGCCAGCCGTAGTGGCCCGAGTGCTCGATCGACAGGCCGGGGACGTGGGCAGCGGCGTTGTACTCGCCGCGGGCGTCGTCGACGGTGTCGGTGCCACCCTTCATGAACTGGAGGACGTGGACGCGGTAGCCGTGGCCGGCCGCCCGCAGCGCCATCCCCAGCGCCGCCGTCGTCTTGCCCTTGCCGTCGCCCCACCACACCTGCACCAGCCCGAACTCATCGGGCGCGCTCGGTTCGATCGGCTCGGCCCGCGGGCCGTCGCGGGCGACGCCGTCGGCGTCGTCGCCCGGTCGGGAGTCGTTCGCGTCGGTCATACGCGACCCCTCGCGCCGACGCGTCCTATACCCCCGCCATTACGGTCGGAAGACGCTCGTCGCCCGATCGGTGCGCACGCCGTGCTCGGCCGCCGCCACCGACTCGGGGACCGCGTCCGCGCCCGCGTACCGCGACCGGAGGCTCGCGCGAACGGCGTCGCGGACGCAGGCGCGCGCGGCGTCGCCGACGGCGGTGGCGCTGCCGGCGAACGGACTGGGCTCGCCCGCCGGGTCACAGCCCACGACGACGCCGTCGGAGGTCGTCCCCGTAAAGCCCGTCGCCGCGAGCAGTGTCGCCGCCTTGGCCTCGACGGCCGTCGCGAGCAGCGTCGCCAGCGCGCCGTCGTCCAGCGACCGCGTCGTCCCCACCAGCAGGTTGACCGTCCCGACCTCACCGGGGGACTCGTCGAGCTCGGCGGTCGACTCGCACCGGGTGGCCGACGCCGACGGCCCCTCCCCGGGCTCTAGCGGCAGCGTCGCCGGGTTGCTAAGCCCCACCGTCGCAATCACCTCCACGGGGCCGGCGCGGGCGCCGCGGGCGTGTTCGAGGTCGACGCCCGTCAGCAGCGCTGGCCCGGGCGTGTCGAACCCGGCCCGCTCGCGGCGCTCGGCGACGTAGGCGGCGAGGTCGGTCCGCTCGAAGCCCGTGGAGACCGAGACGTTGTACGCGGCGTCGGCGCGGCGGTAGCCGCCGTCGTGGGTGGTCGCCAGCCAGCGCGCGCCCGGTCGGCGAACCTGCAACACGCCGTCGGCGACGGCCGTCTCGAACATCAGACGCCGAGGGCGGCGAGCAGCCGGTCGTTCTCCTCGGACAGGCGGACGGCGACGCGGACGTGCGAGTCGAGCCCGCGGAAGGTCCGGGCGTCGCGGACGGCGACGTCCCGAGCCCGCGCGTCCGAGATGGCGGCGTCCGCGGCGTCGCCCGAACCGGCGTCCAGCAGGAGGAACGGCGCGGCCGACTCGTGGACGGTAAAGCGATCCGCCAGGCGCTCGGCCATGCGCGCGCGTTCGGTCACGATGCGGGCGCGCGTCTCCGCGACGAACTCGCTTTTGCCCATGCAGTAGGTGCCGACGTCCAGCGCCGGCGCCGACAGCGACCACGGGAGCCGGGCGGCGGCCAGGCGCTCGCGCAGTGGCCCCGTCGCGACGGCAAAGCCCATCCGGAGGCCGGGCAGGCCGAACAGCTTCGTCAGCGAGCGCGCGACGATCACGCCGTCGGTCCCGGCCAGCGACGGCTCGCCCGCGAACTCGATGAACGCCTCGTCGGCCAGCAGGACGGTGTCGTGCTCGCGACAGCGGTCGGCGAAGGCGCGCAGGGCCTCGGCGTCGTAGGCGTCGCCCGTCGGGTTGTTCGGGTTGCAGACGATCGCCAGCGCGTGGTCGGCCGGGTCGACCACGAGGACGGCGTCGTGGTCGACGAACGTCGGCTCTGCGCCCTGGAGGCGGACCTCGCGGGCGTACTCGCCGAAGCTCGGCGCGGGGACCAGCGCGGAGTCGCCCGGCCCGACGGTGGTCTGGACCGCGAGTCGGATGGCCGCCATGCCGCCGGGCGTCGGGAGCACCTCGCGAGGCTCGCAGCCGGCGAACTCGGCCGCGCGGACGCGGAAAGACGTGTAGTCGTCGGCGGGGTAGTCCCGGGCGGTCGGCAGCGCAGCCTGGTAGACGCGGACCACGCCCTCGGGGTAGCGCGGGTTGACGTTCGCGCTGAAGTCCAGCACCTGGTGGTCGTCCACGCCGCCGTGGGGGACCCGGCCCCGCTCGGCGGCGCCAGCGCCGTCCCCGGCTGCATCGAGGAGCGCGTCCACCGCGTCCGGATTCATGGCGCGAGTCTCGCCGTGGCTGGCCGATAATACTTTCGACGACTGGCTCAGGCGTCGGCCAACCGCTCGGCCACCGCCCGGTCGGCCGGCCGGTTGACGTTCACCGCCAGCCGCGCCTCCCAGCGCACCCGCGTCGCCTCCCCGCCCGCCCCGACCACGTTCAGGCCCGTCGGGGCCAGGCGGCGGCCGTCGCGCTCGAACGCCGCGTCCGCGCTCACGCCCAGTGCCGCCTTGAGCGCGGCCGGGACGACGACGGTCACCGATCCGCCGTCCACCGCGCCCGCAGCCGCGATCGCGTCGTCGACCAGCGCCGGCGCGAGCAGCGGCAGGTCGGCGACGCAGGTGAGGACGGGACCGTCGACGCCGGCGGCCGCGCGGGCGGCGTCGAGGTCCGCGACGTACCCCGCTCCGGGCGTCTCGACGACGGTGCAGTCCTCTCGTGCGCGCGCGTGATCGCGAGTCGCAGGCGCCTGCGGCGAGACCGCCGCGTAGACGGTCTCCACGTCGCTGTCGGCCAGCGCGTCGCACACGCGGTCGAGCATCGGGACGTCGCCGACGCACACCAGAGGTTTCTCGCGGTCGGCGTCCAGCCGGGTGCCTCGTCCCCCGCACATCACGAGAGCGTCCACGCGATCACCCCCGCGTGCAGCGCGACCAGTCGCGCGAGTTCGCTGGTCGCGCCGAAGACGTCGCCGCTGGTCCCGCCGACCAGGCCCGCGGCCCACCGCCAGGTTAGCAGCGCCGCGGCGACGCCGCCGACGAGCGCGCCCGCGGCGGCCGTCCCCGGCCAGGTGGCGAACGCCGCCGGGACGGCGACCAGTACCGGCACGGGGAGGTCGGCGGCGCTCGAGACCCGCGTCAGTTGCGCCCCGAGGCCGTCGTGGGGCGCCGTCCCCAGGCAGGCCAGCGTCGCCAGCCCAAGCTTCGCACTCACCTCGGCGGCGACGACGACCCCGGCGGCGGTCAGCGGCGGCAGCGCCGAGAGGGCCCAGCCGGCCAGCGCGAGGCCGGCGACCAGCAGCGCCAGCGCGAGCGTGCCGCCGACGCCGACGGCGCTGTCCTTCAGGACTGCCAGCCGCGCTTCGTGGTCGCCGTGGACGACCGCGGCGTCGCCCAGGTCCGCCAGTCCGTCGGCGTGGTTGATCCCCGTCACCGCGACGACCGCCGCCGGGAGGACGAGCGCGACGGTCGGCGCCGGCACGCCGAGCGCGACCGCGAGCCAGACCGGCGCGGCCACGAGCGCGCCAGCCAGGTAGCCGACCGCGACGATGGCGCCCGGCGTCCGCCGGAACGACTCCCAGGACCGACTGTCGGCTCCCGCCGGGATACGGGTGAGAAAACCGACGGCGCCGGCCAGTGAGCGGGCGACGCGCTCGGCGGTGCCGTCGGTCGGGCCAGCCGTGCGCTCGCGGGACTGGTCGGCGGCCGCGGTCGCGTCACTGTCGCGGCCAGCCGGTCCGCTCACGCGCGGATCACCGCCGGGAGCGCGACCGCCAGCGCGGCGGCGAGATAGGCCAGGAGTCCGGCGATCGCGACCGTGCGAACGCCCCGACGGGCAGCCGTCGGGCTCGGCAGGTCGGCGCCGGGATTGAGCTCGTAGCCCCCCGGCTTCTCCAGGCGGACGGCGAGCGCCGCGGCCAGCACGCCCATCGGCCACCCGGAGTTCGGCGAGGGGACCGCGGGCGTCCACCGACGAGCGGCCGAAAGCGAGCCCGGCGCCAGCGCGGCCGCCGCGAGCAACACGGCGGCCGCCCGCGCGGGCAGCCACATCACGAGGTCGTCCAGGCGCGCGGGCGCCCAGCCGACCGGCTTCGAGCGGTAGCCCAGCATCGAGTCCATCGTGTTGACGGCCTTGACCCAGGCCGCCGCGGCGGCGCCGACGGCGAGCGAGACCTGCGCGCCGACGGCGAAGGCGGAAAGCGGGCCGACCAGCCCGTCGGCGAGGTTCTCCGCGGCGCTCTCGACGGCCGCGCTGCGGACCTGGCCGGGGGTCAGCCCCGCGGCGTCGCGGCCGGCCAGCGCGCGCAG